>JAYVHR010000486.1:0-18696 GCA_043771075.1 Bacteriovoracaceae bacterium | reverse complement strand
ACAGGAAATGAGGAAACTTCTAAGTACCATTCTCATGATCAGTAATTTCCTTTCACGATAAACTTAAACTGAGAGTAACCGGCCAGGGCAGAATCATGCATCACACGCTGAACCACGCTGTAATCCATACTTTTGTCGATCACAAGGTTAATGAGCTCGAGCTTGTGCGGCGTACGAATTTTCTTGTTGGTCTGTTCTGTCTGAGCACGCTGATTTTTAAGAGCAGCAGTCAGTTCCGGCATTGAACCGGAAGCAGGAAGGCGACCGATTGGCTTATTATTCAGAAACACAACGGCTTCTTTATTTACCTGTAGAACGGGAGCAAACTTCGTTAACTCCTGGGCATTCGAATCGGCCATATCGAGCTTACTTGTCAGATCGAGTGTGAGATCTGAAGCGTTATAGCTCATAAGAAGGAACACGAGGAGAATCGTAAGAATATCGAGGAGTGACGTAATATCCACGTCGATTGGCTCATGATTTCGTTTTTTTGAAAATCTCTTCTTCATTTGCCGACTCCTGAGTTATCAAAAACGATCTGCTCGAAGATTTTTTCTTTCTTCAAGCGATCACCCTGTGTGTTATCAATAAAGGTGATGAGAGACTGAAAGGAAATCTTCGGATCGGCTTTCACGATCATGGTATTTTCTTTCGGGTTCGATGCTTTCAGCTCACGGAGATAGTTCGTCAGTTCAGGCGACTGAGTTGAAGCAAAAGAACGTGAGCGCAGATTCTTAATGCCGGTCTTCACCACCACCTGGTCTTTACTCACTTCAAGAGTAAGATTCAGCGGATCTTTATCCTTCTTGTCTTCAATTTCCTGAGTCATCGGAAGGGAGGAACCGATTTCATAGACATCAACAAACTGTGCTGACATCAGTAGGAAGAAGATGAAGATGAACACGGAATCCAGAATCGGAACCAGGTTCAGTTTCTCAATTTTTTTAATCTTGCGACCGGTTTTCATAACTACCTCTGAGAAACTTAATTAAGCAGCTTTATCGTCTTTCGAGATACCTTGCTTCTTCGTAGAAAGAAGATCGAGAAGCTTCACTGAGTTCTCTTCAATTTCCTGGATCATCTTCTCACCGCGGGCCATGAGGAAAGCGTGAACCACCATGAGAGAAATAGCAGATAACAGACCAAGAGCGGTCGTGTTCATCGCTACCGCAATACCTTCCGCGAGGAGCTGGGCTTTCTGAGAAGCTTCAGCACCGGCCACTGCTGCGAACGACTGAATCAGACCCTGAATGGTTCCGAGAAGTCCGAGGAGTGTTGAAAGGTTGGCGCAAAGAGCGAGATAGCCGAGGCGCTTTTCGATTTTCGGAACTGTTTCGAGGATTGATGCCTCGAGAGCGTCCTGAATTTGTTCTTTGGATTGATTCGCGCGCTTAAGTCCGTTTTTCATGACGAACGCGAGAAGTGATGAAGACTCAGAACAAGACTGGATGGCGTCCTGAACCTGGTTTCCGATGACCCATTTCTTGATTGAGGCCATGAGGCTTGTCCCATCGATGTCATACTTGAAGAAGCTCTTGAGCCTTTCGAAGCAGATCGCGATACCCACCGCCCATACGATGGCGATGATCCACATGAAGATACCACCCTCGATCATAAATCGGGCAGACCACTGGAGCATTGATTCCTGGATGATTGGTGCTGCAGCTGCAGCTGTTTGTGTCACTGTTACTGGATCCATATACGTTCCCCCCTATGAGATCGTCTCAAAGAAAACTGATTGTTGATTTTTGGAAATACGAATGACCGGTGAATTAAATTCACGAATCATAAGAGACTGGGACATTTGTTTCATGGATAAATCCAGAAACGGACCTGTGGGTCCTAACTTTTTGAATCCGGAACGTTTAACAACATACGTGCAACAGGAATTAACGTTCAACTTGTAACCGGACCAAAATGATCAAAAACTGGTCTATTTTATCTGCATATAAACCATTATCAAGCCAACGTATCGGCAAAATGATCTCAAACCAAAGGTTAAAGTGACTTAAAAATTCAGAGGTATCGGGTGGGAATAAAGGAAAAAAGAAAATCGCCAACAAAAGTTGGCGATTCGGAGGTTTATCTCAAAGAATCAATATCTTTTTTCTGGAAGGTATCGAAGTTTTTCCGGGTATAGAGGTCAAGTTCAAATCGCTTCCGCTCTCTTTCCCGGACTGAGATGTCTCCGGGAGCGATCAGCTGCCCTTTAACCTCAAGATTCCCAAGGTCGAACTTCTCATACTTCTTATACTGGTAAATGACTTTAGACTCGGTTTTTGGAGCATCCTGAGCTATTGCCGGGGCAAGGATCAGGAGACTCAGTGATAAATAAATATATTTCATAATGGTCCCTTTCCTACTCAGTCTTTTCGGCATTTTCATCAGGAATATTCACTTCGTTGGCCGTTCTCACGGTCTGGCAGTTGGATTTGAGACCGAAAGAATAATCTCCCAGCTCATCGGCCCAGAAAGCTCCGTGGAATTTCCAGAACTCTTCATGCCGGGTTCTGACGACGTTTGAAAAATCCCCCCGGCTACGGTCAGAGACAAGTTTCTTTCCGCCGTACACGAGATCTTTTTTCCGTGAGAGTACTTCCAGGTTCACCTTGAAAAGCTCCGACGAGAAAAAGGGAACTGTCTCCAGGAACTCAAAGATGTCGGTTTTGGCGTTGTAGTTAATTTTCGTGATCATGTTCTCGCGCACTGAGGCCAGATGGGGCATAAGTTTTGCCTGCACTTCTTTTTTCTCCCGAAGAATACGCTTCATTTCCTGGTTGATCTTATAAACCGAGTTGAAATCGAGACTGAAGCGGGTCTGCTTCTTCATTCTGGTCACGATCTGACGGACGAAATTCTCATGCTTCTTCAGGTCTTCACCCGGACGGAACATGAGATTGTAGAAGTAGTTCTGCGAAGACATATTCGCCCGCAATACTCCCTCGAGGGCCTGGAAGCGCGGACGATAGAACTGGTAGTACTGATTAATAATCGTCAAAGAGTCGTCGTACAGACAAAGCCTGAAGTACGCGAGGGCCGTAAGGTACTCAGCTTCCGGAAAGAAGTAAGTATCCAGAAGTGGCGACTTGTACGTAATCAGAAGCCCCAATACGCGGTTAAAATCTCCCATCTGATAATAGGCCCACGCCTTTTCCAGAAGAATATAAGGGAACTTGTACGAACGTTTCGGGACCTTGTTATAGGCGTCGACCGATTCCTGGTAATTACCATGTTTGTAATGGTAGCGGGCGCGGTTAACCTGACAAATTTCATTAACCATTCTGAAGTAGCGCCCGATCTTTTCAGAAGCTGCTTTCTTTTCCTGCTTTTCCGCACTCGACTGACAACGCTCGAAGGCCGCAAACTCCATATCCTTATTCTTCTGGTCCTCGTAGACCTTGGCGAGAAGAAGCTGGGACTCTGGATAATAGCGGTGATCAGGATGGATCTTATCAATCAGGTCGAAAGCTTTTTTAAAGTCTTTCTTCTGAATCGCCTGACGCCCAAGAATGAAGCGGGTTGATGAAGTGGGAAAGCGCATGAGCATAGAGGGCTCATAATCTTCCAAGAGCTCGATCCCGGTAAAATAAAGAAGTTCCTCGAGTCGGGCGAGGTCATCTTTCGTGACTTCCCTGATGTATGTTTCCTTGAAGAACTCATTGAGTGCTGAGTAATAATATTTTTTATCCTCAAGCTTCTTAGAAAGAAGTTCTTTTGGCTGAGGGGCCTGGGCCCCCGCACTCATTGAGAAGAGGACGAAGAAAGCTAATAATAATTTCATGGTCGGACCTTAGAAAGAGAAGCCGACAGCAAGGATGACGTCGGTGTTGGTCCGTAATTTTTTCGTAGGCGACCGGGGTCCCGCCGCAAAGAAGTATGTGTTCATATACTCTGCTGACAAGTGCCAGTTCTCTGTCAGGTGGAATTTCAAATTCGTTTTAAGAACACCACCGCTGTAAGTTTCTTTTGAAAAATAAGTGACAACATTCCCCTGCTTCACCGACTTCAGGTTGGATTCGCCGTTAATCATGGCGTAACCGGCACCGAGCGACCAGTCGAAGTATACAATCTGGTTGAAGGTGTTGATCTTACCGTAGAACGGAGACCAGATAGCATTGGCACCGTAAGAGCTGTTCAGTTTTCTGATGAACGGTTCCTGACGATTCACGAGACGGACATTTCTGAAGTCATCGTTATTCTGGTTCGTGTAACCATTATAAAAGAGTTCAATCGCCCACTCTTCGTGAAGATAGAATCCGGCCTTTCCTGAAAACCCGTAAGTGTCCTGGAACTTCGAAGTGAAGTTACTGAGGTAACCGACGTCGACATAAGCAGTGTGTTCTTTTTTGTAGAGTTTGTTCTGGAGAACGTAAACTTTCTTATCCGGATCAAGCCAGAGGAAGTCGTATAACGACTTCTCTCCGGCATGAACTTTATTTGTCATCATGAGTACTGTAGCAAGAGCAAGCAGTGTGAGCTTCAGCATAGAATCATTCCCTCGATTCAAAACAATTAAA
The DNA here is from genome assembly GCA_043771075.1 of Bacteriovoracaceae bacterium. Classification (GTDB taxonomy): domain Bacteria; phylum Bdellovibrionota; class Bacteriovoracia; order Bacteriovoracales; family Bacteriovoracaceae; genus Peredibacter. The sequence goes on along the minus strand of JAYVHR010000486.1, from coordinate 14,179 downwards.
TAACTTTCTTATACTTAACTGTAACCTGAGCACCGACTGGAGGCAAGTTCCCTGCATTGAACTTGATCGAGCGGGATGCAGAATCGTATGAGTAGGCAGAAGTTTCTACACCGTTCACAAAAACTTTTAGTGTTCCGTTCACCGGAGCAGCTGCCAGAGCGAAAGAATCAAGAAGATTGATGATTGAATCACCCATTTCAAGTAGAACATCATCAAAACGATCCATGATGTCTGACATTTTACCGGCCGTAAGCTGAGAAGCTTCTTCGTAACGGACGTGACCAATAGTGTTACCACCAGTGTTCACATCATTTGCATTTACGATCGTGTAGATCTTAACCAGACCATCCTGGACCTTCAGATTTTTCAAGTTTTCAGTGTAAAATTTCACAGCTTTTGGAGACTGATCTTCCTCGTCGGATAAAACAACCACTGCAAGATAAGCATCCTGACGAAGCCATGAACTTTGTTTGTTAACAAAGCCTTCTGTCGCTTCCAAGCCTTTTTCATTTCCAGAACCGCGGATACCGACTTTTACCATCGACATGAAATCATCATAGAATTTATTTTCGTTGGCCTTAGCTGCTGCTGAAGTAAGAGCCACATCCGAACCTGGAACGATGGCACCTTTCTTCGCTGCAGAACTTGTATCAGTAGTTGTAATCGCCATTTTGAAATCAACATCTTTAGCAATGAAGCCTTTGATGAAAGAATCAAAGTTATCGGAAAGAGCTTTCTGTTCATCGGCCATTGAACCAGAGTTATCAATTACCCAGAGGATATCAATTTTCTTGGTCTGTTGAGCGGACTGCATGAAAGACTCTTCAACGTCTTTGTAGCAAACTTCAGTAGCGTTAGGATCTTTTGAACCGTTTGGACCGCCATTACCACGACCAGGGTTTGAATTATCAACACCGTCTGGGTCGTTACCATGGCCGTTGTTACAGTCACCTACTCCACCAGTTGTTGAACCGGTAGTTGATCCACCAGTTGTTGAACCAGTTGTTGATCCACCAGTTGTTGAACCGGTAGTTGATCCACCAGTTGTTGATCCACCAGTTGTTGAACCGGTAGTTGCTCCACCAGCAGTTGAACCTGTAGTTGCTCCACCAGCAGTTGAACCGGTAGTTGCTCCACCAGCAGTTGAACCATCAACAGTACCTGTGGTTGATCCGCCTGAAGTTGTTCCACCTGATACAGAACCAGTTGTAGCTGTTCCACCAGTAGTCGATCCACCAGCAGTACCTGTGGTTGATCCGCCTGAAGTTGTTCCACCTGATACAGAACCAGTTGTAGAACCACCAGTTGCACTACCATCGGTAGCTCCGCTGGTTACGCCGGCAGAGACACCGGAATCAACTCCACCAGTTACGACAGTGTTGTCCGCGAAAGGATTTTCTAAATAGTCTTTTTGGTAAAACTCTTCTTTGTTACAAGCAGTAATACTTGCAGCGAAGAAAAGAGTCATCGCAAGACGGTTAAAGTTAATAAAGGTCGTAGTTTTGGCGAACCAAAAGCTGTTTGACTGAAAGTGTTTCATGGTAAACCCAGAAACAGACTCGTGAGTCTTGTCATGTTTTTCTGATGATGGATTCAACAAACGTGCAGCGTGATTTAACGTCCAACAACAACATCAGAAAAAGAGAATTTAAAATACTTAATCGAATCTTACTCCGGTCCTCACCAACTTCAACAACGTTCGCGTTGAATAATGGAGAAATCGCCTTCGTCCAAACCCTTATAAGTGTAATGCCTCTTATCGGTGACAATCGCGTAAACTCGAGCCAAATCTTGTTGGCAGTGAGTTTTAGAATCCGAGAAGCAGCTTAGATGATGGTTTTTTCTCGAGTTTTCCCCAGGCACGGCGGACATTGATGAGGTCATTGCCGACGATCAACTCGCATGTTCCGGAAATTCCGGTAAAGTTCAGGCGGTTGAAAAATTTCATCTGTTTGAGGTGAGAAAAATGAAGTGGACCGACTTTTGGACACTCAACAACATATGAACCGATGTAAGTGGGCGAATTTTTCTTTATCTCAAACTGGAATAATTCCTGGCCCTCAAGGGAATCATATCTTTCTGGGCCGACGATCACAGACTCTATATTATAGTGGCCCGCAGGTAGCTCAATATCTGAAAGTGTTGTCTCAATGCGGATAAGCTCTTTCCGGCCACTCTCCTGATGATGGACGCCAAACTCGATGTACTCAGGATAAATGAGATGCCACACGGCCTGACTGGTTTTAACTGATTTGGCGGTCTTTGCGGCCTTGATCACGGGATTGGTTACCCGTTTTACTTTCTTATCCTGAGGAACAGTCTTTTTCACCGGTTCTGGGACCCGGAAAGAAGCGCAGCCTTGCAGAATGAGAAGCCCAAGGAGAAGCTTCAAGACAATCATTGTTCGCATGTCTATACTATACCACCATGATGTCAGTGTATTCAATGACTTCTCATAACTGGATGGACTTTTTTGAGGCCAGCGGGGTTTCACACTCTGTTCTTCCCTACTGGTTCCAGGGTCTTTACCGGAATGAGGCCCTTTTTAGGAAACATATCTCGGTTGAGTTCATGAAAAAGGTAAAAGAGAATTTCGCTTTTATCCTGCCGGAAATTTCCAGAACTCAGGAAGCTTCTGATGACACCGTAAAATTTCAGATGAAAATGTCGGATGGTCTGGAAGTGGAAACGGTCCTTATTCCATTCCACAAACGTTTCACCGTTTGTCTTTCAACTCAGGTTGGTTGCGGAATGAACTGTTCATTCTGTTATACCGGAACAATGGGACTTGCACGGAATCTGAACGCCGGAGAAATCGTGGGTCAGTATCTTGTGGCACGCAGTTATCTCAGGAATAAATACCCTGATGCTCTCAATCCCAGCATCGTATTCATGGGCCAGGGCGAGCCACTTCACAATGCTCCCGAAGTTAAGAAAGCGATTGAAATCCTGAATCACAATCACATGGCCGATGTCAGTCTCAGGCAGATGACACTTTCTACCGTCGGATATTTGCCCGGCATGCAGGCACTGAAAGATTTCCCGCGGGTGAATCTTGCTCTCTCCCTTCACTCTCCGTTCGAAGAAGAAAGAAATCAGCTAATTCCTATGAATCAAAAATATCCACTGCAGGATGTGCTGGCAATCCTGGATAAAATCCCTCTTCTTCCGAGGCAATTCATCACTTTTGAGTACCTTCTCATAAAGAATTTTAACATGACTGAACGTCACGCCGACGAGCTGACACGACTTCTCAAAAATAGAAAAGCAATTATCAATCTTATTCCCATGAATCCGTTTCCCGGATCAAAATGGGAAAGGCCAGATGAAAATGAAATCGAAGTTTTCAGAAAACTTCTTGTCGCCCGAAAACTCAGGGTCATGCTGAGAGTTACGAAGGGCGATGATATACTGGCCGCCTGCGGACAATTGAAAGTGGCATCCAGTGCCAGAAGAAGAGCGGGGAATCATGCCAACTGACTCAACCTATGAAGCGCGCTTTTCCGGCATCGGAAGACTCTATGGCATTCAGGCACTCGAAAAAATCAGGACTGCTCATATTCTGGTGGTAGGAATTGGCGGCGTGGGATCATGGGTGGCAGAATCTCTTGCGCGAACGGGTATCGGTGGACTCACCCTCGTCGATCTCGACGATGTCTGTGTCACCAATGTGAACAGACAGATTCATGCACTTTCCAGCACAGTGGGGAAATTTAAAGTTGATGTGATGAAGGAACGGCTGCTGGAAATACAGCCTTATTGCGACGTTGATGTAAAACAATGCTTTTTCAGCCCGAAGAATCTCGAAAGAATTTTTGATAAGAAATATGATTACGTGATCGATGCCTGTGATGACTTCACGAACAAACTCCATCTGATTGATCACTGCCGTAAAAATAATATTCCCATGGTTGTCATGGGAGGCGCAGGTGGAAAGACCGATCCACTTCAGATCAGAGTGTCCGACATGGCCTTCTCGCAAAATGATCGTTTACTCCAGCGGCTCCGGAAAAAGCTCCGCCAGGAATTTCATTTCCCCCGTGAGGAAGAAGAATTCGGAGTCCTGGCCGTGTGGTCACATGAGCGTGCCGTTTTCCCTACGCCCAATGGATGCACAACTCAGAAGCCTCCTGCATTCGCCAGTAACATGGATTGCAATGAAGGTTTTGGTTCAGCAAGCTTCGTGACAGGCGCATTTGCCTTTATTACTACCTCACTGGTGATCCGGGAGATAACCCGCGGTCTCGTGATTCTGGAGAAAGATGAAATTCCTTAAGGACCTGAAAGATTTTCTGTTCAATACAGCGAAGGATTCCCGCATCCCAGAGCGGGACAAGAAAATCCTCCTCGCCATGATCGCTCTGATCATTTCACCATTTGATATTATCCCGGACTGGATTCCGATATTCGGAGTCCTCGATGATTTCATTATCGTTTCTCTCATTCTGGATTATTTCTTCAGAGTTCTGGACCGTGAAGTGCTTCTCTCTCATTACCCATGGGGCATGAAAAGTTTTGTGCGGTTAAAATCCATCACACACTTCACTCAACATTTTGTTCCGAGATTCGTGAAGAAGAGACTCTGGAGCTACGTGGGATCCCCTTACTGATTACTTTCCTGTCACATAGTGAGGAGCAATGACTGCGAGGTCATTCTGAATGGCACGGAATTGTTCCTGGGAAAGATCAACATTTACAGACTCATCTGACTCCGGAACAGAAGCAGGCATTCTCGAAGCTTTCTCTTCAGCTTCCTTATTCAGCGTCGACCAATCGGAAGAATTCATCGTACTGAGACGGGCCTTGGCCTTCTCCCCTTCTTCGGCTGAGATAACCCGTGTGCTCACCATCTCATCGATAATCCCACTCGCCTGTTCACGGGAAACTTCCGCTACTGCAGCAGTGGAAAACATCAGAGTAAGTAATATGAGAAAGCGCATACGTTCACCTCGTTAGTCATTATCGGTGAACATCCCTTGATACTTGATCGAAATTGGCGGTTTACTTAGATTCCCGGCAGTTAAGCGAGGCCTATCTGACAGAGTTTTGTGACAGTGACGGGGGAAATGCCAAAAATAGTTGGGAAGCTAGTAGAAGCTCAGGATTTCATAAGAGCGGGTTTCTTTCGGAGTCTCAACTTCGAAATGGTTCCCTTTTTTGAGTCCCAACATGGCGTCTCCGATGGGAGAGAAAACAGAAACCACGACAACGGCCTCATCCTTTACCTTAAGCAGAGTTCCACCTGCTGTCGGGATAAGGAAGTAGAGCATCTTTCTTCCACTGTAGAGTAGTTCCACCAGGGCACCGAGGCTGATTTCTCCGGACCTCGCAGAGACCTTGATGTCGACTTCTTCGAGAATCTGAATTTCGAGTTTGAGTTCTTCGACTCTCTTCGCCTCAGCACTGGCGAGATAAGAAGCTTCGAGCGCGCGCGTATCGTACTTGCTTTCGGCCTTGAACTCCTGATCAGTAGCAAAATTTTTATTTTCCAGAGCTGCGTGAGTGAGATCCACGAGCTCTGTGCGATTCTTCTTCAGGAGTTCATCCAGAAGTGTGCGCTTAATTTCAGAGGCCTGCTGGAGATTCAATCAGGCCCCGCAACATTTTTTGTATTTCTTCCCCGAGCCGCATGAACAGAGATCATTGCGTCCGAGTTTTGGTTCAAGACGTTTCACCGGCTGGGCACCATGAATCTGGCCTTCCTTAAATCTCCAGTCTCCACCTTCTCTCTGGAATAGAGATGTCTCGTGATGACGGAGTTCAGTGCCGGAAGCCTTGTCTTTGTAATGAGCGATAAATTCAACAATACCTGTGTTGTCAGTCGCCTCGCCTTTTTTGGTGCTCTTGATTTCGAGTCCCATCCACTCGGAACTGTCGGCCCACTTGAGAGCTTCTTCCTTATCAAAAGATTCACCCGGAAGTGTGACCTGAGTCTGGTCGATATAATCGATATTTTTTACGGCATAAGCGGAATAACGTGAGCGCATAAGGCTTTCCGCTGTAGGCGCTTTCTTCTTACCGGTTACGTACGGAGCGCAACAGGCCTCGTAAGAAAGCTTATTCTGCTGATCGAGTGTACGGCATGGACATTGTGACATTTAGGCTCCTGTGAATTCTCCTATTATCGAGGTAAGATGAGAAAGATTCAATGAAATGTTAAGGTCACATGGTACAAAAAATCCGGATTTCACTTCCCATCGATTCTCACGTGCAGTCCATCCTGGATGCCGGGAGGAAACATCCGACGCTTCTTGTAAGAGCGTCTCCCGGATCCGGAAAAACCACACGTTTACCCTGGGCAATGACACAGATCACTGAGAAAAAAGTACTAGTCCTGGAACCCCGCCGTCTCGCTGCGAAACTGGCCGCCGAAAGAATATCCGAGGAAGAAAATTTTACCACTGGGAATGAAGTCGGCTATCACTTCCGTTTTGACCGCAAGGTTTCGGACAAAACACGACTCATTTTCTACACCGAGGGAACTTTTCTGAAGCTTCTCTCGGGAAATCCTGATCTCTCGGATGTGGGAATTGTGATCCTCGATGAATTTCATGAAAGGCATATCGAAACAGATCTCGCTTTTGCTTATCTGCGCGCGCTTCAGGAAAAAAGAAACGACCTTCTTATTGTCATCATGTCGGCCACTCTTGATACAAGTATCGCGCAGATTTTTAAAAATCCGGCAGTCTTTGATATTGAAGCTCCACGCTTTCCCGTCGATATTAATTATCTTCCTAATCAGCCCAGTGTTTTAAGTCTGCCTCTCGAGTCCAAAATCAAAAATACTCTCTCAGGCATTAAATCGGATGGAGATATTCTGATTTTTGTCCCGGGGATGCGCGAGATGCTTCAAGTAAAAGATAGAATCGGAGACACTTTTGGCGAAGTTCACCTTCTGCATGCTGATCTTCCGAAAGATGAGCAGGATCGGGCACTCGGAAAAATTTCACGCAGGAAAATCATTCTTTCGACCAACATTGCAGAAAGTTCCGTTACCATACCGGGAATCCGCATTGTGATAGACAGCGGAATTCAGCGCGAGGCTCTATTCTCTCCCTGGACGGGACTGAAAATACTTTCTGATAAACCCATCACCCAAAGTTCGGCGATTCAGCGTACAGGACGCGCGGGACGTGAAGCTCCTGGTGAATGCTGGCGCCTTTACAGTAAACAGGATTATGATGAGCGCGAAGCCTTCACCATTCCCGCAATCATGCGCGCGGATCTTCTCGATACAGTTTTGTTGTCCCGCCATTTTGCCTGCGAACTCAAGTGGCCCTCTCCTCCACCCCCGGAACGCTGGAAAAAGGCCGAAGAGCTTGGAAAACTCCTGGGTCTTCTCTCCCCTGACGGGGAACTTACGAAATTAGGTAAAGAAGTGGAACGCATTCCTCTGGACGCGCGCCTGGGTCGCGCATTTCTTGCTTCCGGAAAATTAACAGCGGATGAGCAGAAGAAATTTATCCGTGCTGTTGCCATGGACATCGAGGGTGACCGCTCAGGAAATCTCCAGCGACGACTGACTCCACTTCTTCCACCGCCGGTAGGAAAAGATCCGTGGGAGAAAGCGATACTTACAGGTTTTGTGGATCAGATCGCCAGATACCGCCAGAAGCAGAACGACTTTATTCATTTCTCAGGTAAAACAATCAAAGCTCATCGTGATCTCTCTGAGCTCCATTATGATTTCTATCTCATCCTCGATGTCACGGCCCGGGGTGAAGCGATTCAGGTCATTCCGGTTCTCGAGGAATGGATTCTGGAGATCGAGCCTTTTCCTTTTCGCGAAGAGAATGTCTTTGATCTGGAAAAGCTGAGAAAGAAAACCCGTACGATGCTCGGTAGTATTGTGATGGATGAATCTGAATCACAGCTTAATTTTCCGACTCTCCCGGAAGAGTCCCGGAAAAAATTCCTTGAGCTGGTAGAGACTCCGTTCCGGAAAAAAATTGAATCACTAAAATCCGAATCCCGCTGGGGAAAACTCCATTTCTGGGGACGGATGAATGGTATCCATCTCGAAGAAGTTGATGTTTCACCTGCTGACTTTATGGAGAAAAGTTCTTTGTGGGAAGATTTACCAACCTTCTACTTCCAGAAACTTTCTGATGAATTAAATGTCGGCGACATTGAAAGAAACCTTCCATCAAAAATAGATCTAGGTGGAAGACGCGAACTTCCCATCCACTATCCGATGAATCTTGATCCTTACGTTGAAGCTCCCATCCAGGACTTCTACGGACAAAAATCTGTTCCTGCTCTCATGCAGGGAAAAGTTCCGCTTCAGCTTAAACTTCTGGGGCCTAATCGCATGCCGATTCAGGTGACAAAGGATCTGGCGAATTTCTGGAGTAAGATGTATCCCGACATGAGAAAAGTCTGGTTAAGAGAGTATCCCCGACATCACTGGCCGGAAGATCCAACGACAGCAAAACCGATTCTTTTGAAACGGATGCTTTAGAGGCGCTGAGAACCTTTTTGATCACCGATGTAAGCAAAGCGCGGAACTTGTTTACCATCGAGAATGATTGTTTCCATGAACATGCCCATTGGTCTTACCCAGATTTTACCTTCTGGATTTTCATAGAGACATTCATAAATAACGAGCCATTCGAGGGTTTCAGAGTGACGAGCGAGATCGATCACTTTATAGGTCTTGCCTTTGTAGTGACGATAGATTCCGCCAAGAATGAGTTCAGAATTCATATTACCTCTCACGCGACAGACAGCCACAAGTATGCTGGAACCATTACCAGGCGATTCTTTCCAGGAAGAGGAAAGGAAAGACACCAATCAGGAACATAAAAATTAAAGTAATAAGATAAGGAAGCATTTGTGTGAGCGACATGTCCCTGTTTACGATCTTGGTGTGAGACGGATTGGTCCCAAGAAAGAGTTTGGAGAAGAGGACGAAGAACAAAATACCGTTAAGACAGGTAGCAAAAATGTGACCCAGCCCAAGATATGGTTGCTGCTCAAGAAGCCCGCTGATAACCAGATCCTCGGCGACAAATGATGCCAGAAGCGGAACTCCGATCAGGCAGAAGCCGAAGAGACAGAAAAGAGTCGCGAGCTTCGGAAAATCCTGAGCGAGCCCGTAGAAGACCTGCGATTTTTTGAGGGACACGTGTCCCTGAATATAGGAAAGGATCGACCAGATCGCGATCCCCGAGAACGAAATCACCATCATGTGCAGATACGATCCCCTGAGTGCAACATTGGTCGCCTGAAGACCTGTGAGAATGAGTGAGGCCTGAGCAATATAGAAATAGGAAACTTCCTTCTGGATGTTCTCCTCGAAGATTCCCCGGAACGACCAATAGATGGAAGAGAAAATAGAAAGTGAAAGAAGGACAGTCTTAAACAGGCCCGGATCCGTGCTGTAATGAGGAAGCATCAGCTGAACAAAAAGAAGAACTCCGGCACGCGGAAGGAATATGCAGGCGATTTCAAACCAGCGGAGCTGGTCGACAATGTCATGAACCCACGAATGGAACGGAAAGATTCCATGCGCCTCATACACCAGGATAAAACTCATCAGGAGAACATCCATGGTGAAGAATTCAGCCGGATATTCAGCGAGAGGATTTAAAAGTATGCCGGCCTGATACGACCTGAATAATAGGACGAAGGCCACAATGAGACCCAGGAAATGCTGAATGATGTAAGTTCCGCCGGACTGGGAGCTGCCCTGCCGGAAATTTTTCAGGAAGTTCCAGGCCGGAACAGCTCTCTGAAGGAAAAAGAAAAAGAAAAAGGTCGGCATGTTATCCGCAAGGATGATCCCGATGCCTGAACCAAGAAGTAATAAAAAGTTCCGGGTAATAGTCAGGTTTTGTCTGACAGGAAGCAGACCCATGAAAAGCGCGCCGGAGAAAATGGAGCCGACAAAAAGAGTGGGACGATTAAACGAGAATGAAATGAGCGAGTAGCTTCCAGCGGTATGCTCCGGAGAATGGAAAAAAAGCCATGTCATAAAGACAAAAAGTATTCCCAGGATTGCAAGGACAAGTTCTTTCAGCCGCTGGATCTTCGGAGCAAAAATCCATCCACCAAAAGTGAGGAACAAGGGAAATATTTTAAGGGCGACTTCGATAGGCATTAGCTTTTCCTCAAAAGGCGGGCCAGGACTTTATTATCCCAGGCCATCATTTTTTTCTCGAGAATGAAAATGACTTTCATCGGAAAGCTCACTCCCCTGATCACGCGGTTGGTGAAGTAGTCGAGATGAAACGAATGAAGAGCATGAACATAGATCTTTTTACGTGCGTTGGGCGGAAGAATTTTGAGGAATGAAAGATCGCGGCGGATACTCACGTCCTGTTTCACTGTGGGGTTCTCAAAGAAATCATGGATGAGAGAAGATGATCTCAGAAATTGCCAGGTACGGAGGGACGCATGCGCCACCATGTGAAACATGGCAAAGTTGGTGTAACCAAGGGCAATTTCAATCCACATAATTCCGACCTGAGTGATAGTCGCAAATCCCAGCATCGTCTTGGCGTCAGATCTGGTTCTTCCTACCAGAGTGGCCCAGACTGCTGATGTTCCCCCGATGACTCCGATGGCAATGAGGAGCGATGGGAAATTATCGAGATAGTCATGAAAGCGAATAAGAAGAAACGGACCCATGTGAACGGAGAGTGCGCCGTAGAAGATCGCACTTGAAGGGGTCGGGCCTTCCATCGCCGTCGGAAGCCATGATGACATCGGAAGTTGTCCGGCCTTCGCGAGAGAAGCGAAAATAACAAAGATTCCGATAAACAGCAGTGCCACTCCCCCATGCTCGCTGTGATGAAGAAGCTTGGGAAGTGCCACGAAATCAGTTGAATGAAGATAATGATGGGACCAGGCCGCGGCCGCCAGAATTCCCATATCACACAACCGGTAACTCACGATTGCTTTCAATGCGTGACGGACAGGCTGAACCTGAGTGTAAAAATAGCTGATGAGAAGAACTGAGGTTGTTCCGACGAGCTCCCATCCGACGAAGAGAAGATCCAGCGAGCGGGCAAAGCAGACAATATTCAGTCCGAGCCAGAGAACAGTCAGAAGAAAAGTAAAACGGAAGTAGCCTTCCTCACGATGAAGATAGTTGCGTGAAAAGCGGAAGATGATTCCGATAAGGCACGATGTGAGAAGAGAGTAAGTTGCTCCCAGAAGATCGATAATAAAGGGAAGTTCGAAACTGTATTCGTTCACTTCAATCCACGATCCGTAATGCAATAAGATCTCTGAAGGTGAATGGACCCAGACGAGTCCCCAGAGAGTGAATCCCATAGCGACCATGCCGAGCGAGAAATATTTCACTGTGAACGAAAGCCAGCGCTCGTACATAGGAATACGCAGGAAAAAACTCAAACCCAGGATAACCATCAGGGTAAACGGGGCAATAAGAGAAGAAAGAAATAGCGCCTGAATCATGAACGGATCTCCAGGAAGTCATTCGTATGGACCATCGTTAAGGCCTCCATCGAATCCTTCACTACCTTCACCAGATAATTTTCTGATTGAAGTTCATTCCAGTCACGGTGCCCGTACTGGAACCATTTTCCATTGGTCGGATCAAAGACCACAAGCCTCATCCAGTGCTGGTGAAGAATGTTACTGAGTCGTTTGTTACTATCAAAAAGCTTCTGCACTCTTTCCAGGGGGGCTTCGATAATCGTCATGTTCCGGATGGGCTCATGGATTTCCACCATCTGCTTGGCCAGACCGATCCTGAGATCTCCCTGCGATCCTGTCATGACACCGAGAAGGGCCGTGAGGTTGAGCGGAAGCTTCGATCCGCAGCCGAAATTTTCATTATCGACGAGAGAGAAATAATAATCCATGTTGATATTCACGGCGACGGGAACGCCACCAAGGACAACCGACGCGAGAATTTTTCCATCGGTATCCAGTTCCCAGTCGTAACTGTGAAGGAAGGCCCTGCGATTCAGGAATAAACCTTTCGTCAGGTCACGTCTGGCCACAATGGCGAGAGCATTTTTTGAGTGGCCATATTCCGGTCGCGGCTGGGCGGGATCGAGAGCTCGTTCCAGGACATGCTTTTTAGCGGCATCAGCATCCCCCCGCGCCTCCGGAAGACTGAAGCGCTGGCAACGCTCAAGAGCATTCCGTCGCAAAGCTTCGGTGAAGCTGAGAGTGACTTCTTGCAGGAGTGCTTTCTTTTCCGCCGTGACTTTCTCCATATCAAAGAATGAAATTTCATCCGTACAGGTATCGTGGAAGCCCGAAATGATTGTCGTGTCCTCAGGAATTGTGAGACCAAGCTTTACAAGCTCAATTCTTACGCGGGGATCATTCGCCATTTTCGCGAAACCGCGTGAATTAGGAATACCGGCGTTTCCTCCGCAGGCACCACAACCGTAGGCCTGACGGAATGGATTGTTATTGGATGAAGATCCGTGGGCGAGAAGGACAACCAGCGGAGCAAACTCATGACGGATACCACACATGTCGAAAACTGATTTTACAATTCCGGCCATTTCTTTCACGTCGTAACCATGAAGTTCATCGGTCTTCTCAATTAAGATTTCTGTTTTCAGGTCAGATGAAAAAAATCCAAAGATGTTACTCTTGGTTTTTCTTGCCCGTTCCGGAAAGAAAACCTGGAAAAACATCGGAACGACACTGAGAGTTCCCAGAATAAGAGTCGTGAGAAATCCGCGAAACATAGTCCGGGACTGATAATAAAAAGCGAGATCAGTGATTCCGAGGAAGTTATAAATTCCCCGGAGAAATGATCCTCTCTTCGTATCCAGGGCGACTTCCGTCACGATCCGCGAAGGAACGACAACCGGAGGACACTGAGCAATGAGGCGGTCGTGCTTGTAAGTGGAAAACTTCATGTCGATGCCGAAGAATCCAACCACACCGTAAGTTTTTAAAGCTGGATTAACCTCTTCCATGTGACGGCGGATCGATTCTTCCCGGTCATCAATACAGAAGAAAACCTGAGCTGCCATTTCTGGCGGCTTAATCGTATTCGCTTTCCGTGCCATAAGTGTCTGAATGGCTTCACGGTGATAATGATGTTCAAAAGCTTCATGCCATAAGCGGATATTATGGTGAGACTCGGCTGAGTCCACACCATCGATCAGAGTAAGTGCGTCTGAAAGACTGAGTTTCTGAACCCAGCGCTCATCCAGCTTCATTGTTTTGGCAATCTGATAAAGTCCCAGGGAAAGCTGGAAGCCTGAGAGCGTAATATCTTCCTTGCGGCCACGGATGAGATTGATATCCAGTGAATGAAGTCCGGAGAAAAAAGAATCAACGGATGATTCAATGAGAAGAACAACAGCGACAAATTCAGCGAGCTGGATTTTCGGCGCTTTTACAGTTGCCTGCCATGGTTCAAGCTCAAGCTTGTTGACCATGCCCGACCAACCTCTGAGATCAAAGAGAATATCAAGAAGAAAGCCTTCCCATTTTTCCTCGGGAATATTCATCTCTTTCAATTCACTGAGAATAATATCGCCGGGATTTTTTCCGGCCCCTGCTTTAACTTTTCGCGCCAGGATTTTCTGCCAGCCGGAAAGGAAGTTGTCGGTTTGTTCGAGATCATACGAAACAAATTTCCAGAAACCTTCCTGACTGAAAGGATTTCCCCAGAAGCTTTGTCCCTGATCAAGGTAACTCCCGATGAGTCTCGTGACTAACGGTTGTATCGACAGATTGAAGAGAATATTGTGATGTTTTTCCCAGTAAGCTTTTGCCCGCCATCTGATGGGTGAGCGTGAAAGAACAAGACTTTCATTTTTAACTTTCTCGCGGCAATACATCCATAGTCTTTCATCATCGAGCTCAGGCTGAACTTCATCATCGTTGAAATTGAGTTCCGAGAACATCAGGCGATAGAAAAAATCTTTTTTGGTGATCCCCAGAAGCGGTAGGAAAGGAAGTTCATGGTTGTACCCCATGTAATGATTCAGGGCCTCCATGATATCCACTTCGCTGATCTTCTTGTTCGCAAAGCATTCTTTATACTTTTCAATCGGCCAGTATGTCTGTGCGCGATAGAGTTCGCCAGCTTCCTTGACGGCGTCATGAAAGTCGAGGTTCTCGAACATCTGAAGTATGTTGTTGTGAACAAAACTATGGAGCGGATTCTGGATAGGAAGACGGGAACGGATGCCTGCCAGAAGCTTGTCGAATTCGGGTGTTGATGTCATGG
>JAYVHR010000485.1:0-4973 GCA_043771075.1 Bacteriovoracaceae bacterium | reverse complement strand
TCTCGGAAGAAATTCCGAAGGTCGATCGATTGTCGGATCAACACTTTCATTCGTCGTGAATCAGACAACGAAATACGGTATCTATGACAAAGTCCGCGCGATTGCAGTGAGAGTAATGGCCAGACCCAACCTCCGTGAATTCCAGATGGGTGAACAGACTGTGACGATTGAAAAATATCTCGCTTCAGGTCTCACCGGTGATGCTTATGTCACTCAGATTGATGGCGTTCCGACCGTGCTGAAAATTTCCAAGAATTCTGAGTCTGCAAGACATTCGATGCGGGAAGCTTCTCTCGTTCACGCCTGGTTAACCCGCACAACAAGCATCAATCTCCCTGAACTGAGAGCGATGGGACCCAATGGTGAGTGGCAGGCGCTGGAACTGGTGAGAGGAGATTCACTCGACAAATATATTTCAAAGCATGGTGGAACAATCCCACCAGAAATTGAAGAAAGACTCCGTCAGCTTTATTCAGAAGCGGCACTACTCAATGAAAGGAGTGCCATCAAGCTGGATATCTCTGCCGACAATATTTTTATCAGAGAAAGTGATGGAGCAGCGGTGCTAGTCGACTTCGGACCAATCCGCCCTTCGAATACTTTTGCGTCATCCTATGATGTCGCCAGAGCAAGATGGATAACGGCCGCAGCTGCGCGCGTTCCACCCAGACCGGGTGTTCCATCGACTGTGAATGATCCGTGTGAATTAAGGGCCCTGGCGAATTTACTTCGCTCAAGGCCCTGAGGATTTTATTTTTCTTTTTTCTCTACGTTCAGAAGCTCATCCACTTCTTCAACATCGAACTCAGTAAGACCATATGGATTGTCTTTACTGTTGAGGTCTTCGTCCACGAAGCGCTTCCCAAGATTGTCTTCGATCTCATCGAGATTATCCTGATCAGTGTTTCCGCGTTTCTTCTCAAGATCTTCAAGGCTCTCACCTTCAAGGAGTTTATCTTCGTCGAGTTTCGAATCATTCAGGATCTTCTCAGCTGATTCAATTTCACTTTCAAGGCGTTCAAGGGCCTTGAGATCACGCTCAGAATCCTTGATGACTGACTTCTCACGTTCCTGTCTTTCAAGCTCGGCGAGTTCATCTTCCGTCAGCTGGATCTTATCCGCTTCTTTCAGGAGATCATCGTTAAGGTTATCAACGTTCAACTCAACATCAAGTTCTTCAAGATCCTTGTCTCCCAGAGCACCTTTATCCGAAGTATAACGTGCCTCCTGCGCCTTGAGTTCGCGCATGTAGGCCTCTTTCGTCTTCGTCATCGCGATATCACCGGAATAGAAATCGCGAACAGTCTTCGTTACGAGGGCCGTGGCAAAATTATCCGTGAGTGTGATGACAGTGAGGTCACCCATCTTATAAGTCGGTTGATCAGTGATATTTTTCCCGAGGCTTCTGTCCTTAAAGCCATATACCTCGAATACGTTACCCATCTCCACGCCGTCAGCGCGACCGCGATCAAGATAAACGATATCCCCGAAGCTCAGGAGTCTCTTGCGTGGCTCGAAAGCTCCCATGATGGCCGCTTCGATAAGACGTGAATTATAAGTTCTGGTGATACGATCGATTCTAGGAGTGTAAACCGTAATCCGGTCTCCGCGCTGGGGAGTTCCCATGACTTCAGTAAACTCAATTTCCCATTTGTCGCGGATCTTACGGATGAGTTTGATATGAGCGATGATGGTGTATTTATAACCTTCACGATCGGAATTTTCCTGCTTAATCTTCCCATCGGCCGAGTAGATGGAGAATTTATCACCTGCCAGGGCATTGATCGTTTCATCAAACTTAACATAGGCATGCATCGTCTTACCAAAGAACATGTTTTCATCCGGCCCGTTAGTAACAGCACCAAAATCCTGAACGATATTCGTTGAGAGGAACGTAGAGAGAAAAAATCCTTCCTTAAAGGAATAGAAGATCTTCGAATTCTTATCAAAGCCCAGTTTGTCGTAATTGCTTGGAGGTGCAATGACATCGAAATCTTTTTTCGGTGGATCGTAGTTCTCGTATTCTTTATTGAGAGCGGCTTCCCCTGCTTTCTTCAGGTCATCCATAGTCTCTTCAGACGCGTACTGAAAATAAATCCCCTGGTTCTCGAGATCTTTTTTCTCATTCAACCAGTTTGGATTGGCATCTTCTCCAAAATTGGCGAGATCACCGGCATCCCTGGGAACATTCGAAGTTCCCGGTTCCGAGATCAGCTCTTCGCTCGTGAATTCTCCGAGCTTCACTTCCGGCGCCTGAGTGCTGCTTCCGGTAGAAAAAGCGAGAATCATACCCGGCTCAATAAAATGCGGGTTCGTGATGAAAGAGTTGAGTGACCATATTTTTGGATAATAATATCCGGAACCGAAAAGAGTCTTAGAAATTTTGAAGAGCCAGTCATTCTTAACAACTGTGTAAGAATCGCGTTTCGCAGCTGTCGCGAGTTCATTCCATTCATTATCCGAAATTTGCCCCTGGATGTTTTTTGCCATGGCGAGGAGCTCGCGTTCTTCAGAACCAACATCAAAGACCGAAGGATCTTCTTTCTTAACATCGGGCTTAGCTTTCGCTGCTTTCTTCTCTTCCGGCTTCTTTGTCTCATCTGCCATGTCAGTGGCCGGAACAAAATCACCTTCGTCCGCAAGATCAGATTTCAGGGTATCAAGATCATCCGATGGCCGTTCCATCGGGATATCAGATTTTTTTTCCTGTGGTTCAACGGCAATGGCATCAGTGAATGTCGAATCCGGAAGGGGCTCGAGTGCATCGGTCGCTTCACCGGTCGGAATATCCGGAGCGGGATTTGTTTCGGCCGTATTGGTTGCCGGCTCATCGAGAGTCTCAATATCAACTGTCTCAGAAGAAAGTGAATCACCGGAATCGAGAGTGGGAGTTTCTTCAATGACTGAAGCGCCTTCACTTCTCGTCGTTTCCACTTCAGGTGCCACTTTGGCAGAATCATCTTCCAGAAGTGTCTGCAAATCTGCATCACCCAGGTCTTCCTGAGCGTAGGTATGCGCTACTCCGAGAAGCAGGGCAATCAGGATGAGTTTCAGATGCAGTCTCTTTCTCAATCTATTCCTTAGCGTGCTTCAAACACATCATTCAGCATTGAATGATATTGTTCTTTCTTCGCTGTCTGTCCAAGTTTATCAGCACAGACTTCGGCGTATCTCAAGGCATCCAGGACAACGCCTGAGCTCGCATATTTCCCAATAATGTCTTCGAATACCTGAAGGGCAAGATCATACTGCTGACGTGAAAGGAGCAACTCCCCCACCTGCAGCTTCGCGCGGACTTTCACAGGATGAGTTCCATTCGCTTCGAGTTCCTGGAAAATTTTTGTGGCTTCGCCCGGATTAGATGATTTGAGCGCGAGACCGCGGCGGTAAAGTGAAAGCTCAGAATCTACATCACCGGTGTTGGTGAGAAGTGGAGCTCCTGCCGGATCGTTCGGGCCAAGGTTTACAGTCTCTGTGTCCACATTGGGAGAAGTACGTGCGAAGTTTTCTCCCTGCGTATTCTGCAGTTCATCAACGAGTGACTGCTGCGGCTTGCCCTCTTTCAGAGACTCATATTTTTTTGAAAGCTCTTCGTACTTAACCAGCAATTGATCATACTGCTCACGAGGAACAGCGCGTGTGCGGGGTTGAGATTTCTTTGCTTGCTTTTCATCATCCGCTACCAGAGAACGCTCCAGATCGCGGTACCATGAACAAGAAGTGGAGAGCAGTAGTAAGGCCAGTGCTCCCGGGAAAGTGTGCTTCAAGGCGTCCTCCATGACGTAACTTCTTAAATTTTTTGACTTTCGCTCTCTTTTATTTTAAATCACATTCTTTCTTAGTCAAGGAAAGTATGTCGCACACCTATCAGAAGACCAAAGAACTCTACTATACGCTTCTGCGGGTGCCGAAAGACGATGCTTATTTCGTTTATTTTACCTTCGAATCCAATGAAGGCCTATGTTTTTATTCAACCGTAGATGCTTCTTTGAAGGGGCAGTATCGGGACATTGAAGTGAGATGTGCTGTTGAATGGAGAGAGATTTTGGTCTCTCTCCTGGAAAGAATGAAAACAGAAATGCGTTTAGATGTTCTCGAATCGAAGATTATTTCCGATTTTTAAAAAAATCCACCACTGTCTGATGATGTGAACCGGTGTCCACTTTGTGAAGAATGTTCACAATGTTCCCTTCTCCATCTACAAAAAAACTCTGTCTCAGAATTCCCTCAAACTCACGCCCCATGAATTTCTTGAGGCCCCATGAATGATAAGCACGTGTGACAGCATGGTCTTCATCTGAAAGAAGGATGAAATTGAGCTCTTTTTTCTCTTCGAACTGTTTAAGCTTTTTCGTTGAATCAGCGCTGATGCCGAGGATGACAACATCAAGTTCTTTTAAATCCTGAAATGAGTCACGGAGTCCGCAAGCCTGAACTGTGCACCCAGGAGTCATCGCCCGGGGATAAAAATAAACAACAACATTTCTTCCCTGGAAATCAGAAAGCGAAACATCTTTCCCATTCTGGTCTTTCAGGGTGAATTGCGGTGCCTTGTCTCCGACACGGAGAGATTCACCTTTAATGACAGACGCCGATTCAGTTTTCTTCGCTGGTGTTTTCTTTGCCGTTACTTTTTTAGCAGGTGATTTTTTAGTCACTTTCTTTTTCGGAGCGGCTTTTTTCGCAGGAGCCTTCTTCGCGATTTTCTTTGTGACTTTTTTCTTCACAGCTTTCTTGGCAATTTTCTTCGTTACTTTTTTCTTCGTTTTCTTCGCCATGATATATTTCCTTTACCAGTTGTCCCGGAGAGACCGGAGTTTTATGAATTCGTCTTTTTTAATAACCTGCAGGAAAGGATTCGTTTCCATTTCCTCTCTCAAGGTGAAAGGAGAACGCTTCAGTGGATCTTCATCGACCTGGCGGAGTCTTTCTTTCACGATGGCATTGTCGGGGTTCACATGGAGTGCAAATTC
>JAYVHR010000484.1:0-2595 GCA_043771075.1 Bacteriovoracaceae bacterium | reverse complement strand
AAGGGTCGTTGAATTCCTGAGACAAGGACATGCCGGACAGCTTAGACTTACTACGGGTCCTGGAGCGGGAAACTCTACCTGTGATCAGGTCCTGAAGGAGATTCAGGCCTATGTTGGGATGGCTTAACACTACAAGATTACATTTTATTGGTATCGGCGGAATCGGCATGAGTGGTATCGCCGAAGTCCTGCTTGATCTTGGTTATCAGGTCAGCGGATCCGATCTCAACACTTCTTCAGTCACCGACAATCTCCAGAAAAAAGGTGCTGTCATTCACAAGGGTCATTCCGCTTCGCACGTAGAGGGAGTGGACATCGTTGTTTACAGCTCTGCCATTGATCCGAAAAATCCTGAATGTCAGCGTGCCAATGAGCTTCATATTCCGATGATCAGACGGGCAGAAATGCTCGCTGAGCTCATGCGCTTAAAATTCGGTATCGCTGTTGCCGGCTCTCACGGAAAAACAACAACCACCAGTTTAGTTGCGACAATTTTTCAGGAAGCAAAACTCGATGCCACTCACATCATCGGCGGGATCGTCAGCAATCTTGGCGGTAACGCCAGGATGGGAGAGGGAAAATATCTCATCGCTGAAGCCGATGAATCAGACGGGAGCTTTCTTCAGTTAAGTCCCATCATGGCCGCTGTCACAAATATTGATGACGATCATCTTGATCATTACGGCACCAAAGATAAAATTGTGGATGCTTTCGTGGAATTTGTGAACAAGCTCCCTTTTTACGGAAGAGCTGTCATGAATGCCAATGATCCTGTTTCTAAATCCGTTCTCGAGAGAGTGAAGCGTCCCCTGGTTTGGTACGGTATGAATACTGATGCTGATTATTCTGCTTCTGAAATTTCTTATTCTGCTAAAGGCACCGCCTTCACACTGACTTGTGAAGGTAAGGACGCCGGAAAATTTGAAACGCACCTTATCGGTGCACATAATGTCTCGAACACACTGGCCGCGATCGCTATCTCCCATGAATCGGGTATTGAATGGGAAGTTATTCGTTCAGGGCTTCTCAACTTCAAGGGAGTCGGACGCCGGCTGGAGAAGATCTACGAAAAAGATAAATTTCTGGTGATCGATGATTACGGTCATCATCCTACCGAAGTCGCAGCAACTATCACTGCACTTAAGGCGGTGGATAAAAGAAAGCTCACTGTGGTGTTTGAGCCTCATCGCTACACCCGCACACAGAATTTCTGGAAAGAGTTTCAGGAGTGCTTCGCCGGTGCAGACGAACTTTTTATTTCGCCGATCTATGCCGCGAGTGAAAATCCGATTGAGGGAATTACTTCCGAGAAACTGGTCGCAGAAATGCAGGCACGTGGAATCAAAGCAAGTTTCATTTCCCGCCTGGATGACATGAAAGAAATTCTGTGTGAGAAAAAATCTCATGATGGAATTTTCCTGACTTTGGGAGCTGGTGCCATTTCTAAAAAGGCTCGCGAGCTGGTGAATAGTTTATGATTTCTGAAAAGATCCGGAGTATTCCCGGGCTGGAAATCAAAGAAGACTGTGACCTCACGGGTTTCACCACGATGCGATTGGCTTCCCGTGGGACATTGATCGAGATTCTGGATACGCAGTCACTCATGACCCTGCTGCCAATGTTAAACAACGAAAAAATTCCTTATCTCTTATTAGGCTGGGGAGCTAACCAGCTTCTTCCCTCTGAAGTTCCGGGTGTGGTTCTTCACCTGAAAATGCCGGTACCCGGAACACTTCTTGAAGAATTGAAACCCGAATATGATTTGCCCGCTTCGGCTGGACTTAATCAGCTCACATCTCTAGCTTTAAAATTTGGTCTCAAAGGCTGGGAAGTTTTCACGGGAGTCCCCGCGAGTCTGGGTGGCGCCATCTACATGAATGCGGGTACAAATCTCGGAGAGATCGGAAAACTTCTCCGCACAGTCACCTTGGTCACACCGACGGGAGAAATCCGTACGGAGAAAATTACAGAACAGAGTTTTTCCTATCGTAAGAATCATTTTGTGAAAGCGGGAGAAGTGATCGTGAGCGCCACGATTGCTCATCATGGCACAGATCAGAATATCAGCCAGAAAATCCGCGAATATCTGGAGTACCGGAAACGGACTCAACCGCTTGCTACGAGAAACTGCGGATGTGTTTTCAAGAATCCACATCCTACGATTCCCGCCGGAAAGCTGATTGATCTGCTCGGACTCAAAGATCTGCAGATCGGTGATCTCCGAATCAGTCCTAAGCACGGAAACTTTATGGAAAACACCGGAAAGGGAAATTGGGATCAGTTTTCATCCCTTCTTTCCATCATTCGCTACCAGATGGACCACTGGTATGGAATTGAATTTGAATTGGAAGTGAAAATCCCCTATCATTAATCCATGTGGTCAACTTTTTTGGTATCAATCCTGATTCCTGCCAGCGTTTTCGCTGCCAGGCCCGACACTTTCACTCAGAAAGACGTGAAGTATCGTACTTACATCGGTGAGTGCCCTTCCAAGTCTTCCGGCATGTTCGGCATTCTTGTGATGAAAGAATTCGAGAAGAATCACTCACTAAAAGACGTGAAAGAGAGAATTCTCAAGGAGAAACTCGACGAGAA
>JAYVHR010000483.1:0-2095 GCA_043771075.1 Bacteriovoracaceae bacterium | reverse complement strand
TATCAGCAAGAGGAAGAACAATTTCATGAATTAACCTTTTTTACCTTTGCAATCCCATCCTGAAAGCGGATACCGAGAACTGATTCAGCAGGAAGTTTTTTGAAGTCAGAGAAAGTCGTAAGTACTTTTCCTTCTGCTTCCACATAACTGTATCCCCGGGTAAGGACCTTAGAAGGATCCAGAGCTCCCAGGACCTGATCGAGGCGCTTGAGCTCCCCTTTCACGTCATTCACCTTATATTCCATCCGGTGCTTCATGCGCATAAGCAGTTCATCAACTTCCTGACTTCTTTCAAAATGCCCGATTAGTTCATGAGCGCGGTCACGAAGGCGTATTTCTGATAGTTCCTTATGTGCATTCTTAATTTTTTCGTGGATGAGTCCGAGAATTTGCCGCGGATGAAGTTTCTGGACCCAGAGTTCAATCGCCTGTTTCCGCTTGAAAAGTTCCGAGCGGAGATGTGACTGGCAATAAACCAGGCGCTTTTCCATTTCCGTTTGCGGCTGGGAAAGAGTTTCAGCTGCAGCAGTCGGAGTTTCTGCGCGATGATCGGCAACGTAATCGCAAAGGGAAAAATCCACCTGGTGACCGACGGCACTTATCGTGGGAATAGCACATTCATAAATTGCGCGCACAAGATGCTCGTCATTGAATGACCAGAGATCCTCAAGGCTTCCGCCTCCGCGGGTGAGAACGATGACATCAACACCCGGAATCGCTTCGGCTTTTTTTAGAGCAGAAAGAAGTGAGCGTGGAGAATCCGGACCCTGAACAACTGCCGGAATGATAATGATATCGTGCCAGAGGGTTCTTCTTTTCATCACATTGAGAAAATCCTGAAGTGCGGCCCCATGAGGAGCTGTGATCACCGCCACACGCTTGGGAAAAACCGGAAGTCGCTTCTTCGTCTCAATATCAAAGAGGCCTTCAGCGGCGAGTTTAGCCTTCAGGCGTTCGAATTGAAGCTTCAGCTGACCTTCACCCGCAGGCAGGATTCTCTTAGCGAGAATCTGAAATGTTCCGCGCTTTGGATAAACACTGATCGGCCCCAGGACAACGATCTTGTCCCCGTTCTTGAGATTCCGGATGAGAGGATTTCTCATGGCGTCCATTTTAAAAAGGGCGCAAGAAATGCAGGCATTTTCATCAGAGAGAGTGAAATACCAGTGACCAGCACTCGAGGGAGAAAGATTGGTTACTTCCCCCTGAACCATGACCTCGTGAAACTGACCTTCAAGGACATCCTTGATGTGATTGACGAGGTCAGAAACGGTAGGAGCATCTGGTATCAGCATTACTTGTTTTTTAAGAAATCATCGTAAATGTTAAAGCCCTTGAGGTATCGGATCGCCTGAAGGACCTGATAATCTTTCATGGCCTCAAACGAACGGAAGATTTCATCTTCTTTCTTGGTGACCTTCTTCTTCGCTTCTTCCATTTCCCTGATACGGCGTGCGCGTTCCTTGCGCTCCATCGCCCCACGCTCAGCTTTCTCAGCTTCTGTTTCAATCGTAGCTGTCAGGTGATTCTTGAGATCTTTCTCGCGGATGAAGCGGTCATCACGAAGATCTTTTTCAAACTCTCCCTGATCCACTTCTTCCACCTGAACATCAGGAGTGATTCCGACGGCCTGAATTTTTCTTCCCTTCGGAGTCATGTACTGGGCAATCGTGAGTTTCACACCGGTTTCTTTGTCGAGCTGGGCAACCGTCTGAACGGAACCTTTTCCGAAAGACTGCGAGCCCATGATGACAGCGCGTTTATAATCCTGAAGGGCACCACCCACGATTTCAGATGCTGAAGCAGAGGCTCCATTCATGAGAACGATCATCGGAGTCGTGAGGTCCTTAAAGCCGGATTTTTTTACGTAACGGATATCTTTGTTCTGCGGGTCACGTGATTCCGTAGAAACAACAATTCCTTCCTTGAGAAAGATAGAAGAGACATCAACCGCCTGATCGAGTAGTCCACCCGGATTTGAGCGCAGATCCAGAATGATTCCCTGGAGACCACCTTTCTTCGCGGCATCGTCTTTCATTTTCTTCAGCGCTTCGATCATTGATTCTGATGAGCGTTTCTGGAACTGAGTGAGTCT
>JAYVHR010000482.1:0-2175 GCA_043771075.1 Bacteriovoracaceae bacterium | reverse complement strand
CGTGTGACTTCTAAGAGAAGGCTGGAATTAAATTTTTCCCACTGATCGGTTTGAGCAAATAATTGTGTCGTTGTCATGAGGAGCACCAGCTTAAGGAATAGCATGCCCCAATAGACCAAATTAGCAGGCATATACCAAGGTGCGATTTGCTATCTTATGCGTAAATCCATGTACGATGAGCGGCAAGCAGTGGATTGTAGGAGTATTTGCCTTCCGGGCCATAGGAAAGGGTTGAGTGAATTGCCACGAGGAATAACTGGCCTTTCTGCTGCAGGAAGACTGGTCCTCCGGAATCCCCGGAAAAAGAATACATGTCATGCAGCTCGAGGATCTTCTGGAGATCCTGAACTTCCTTGAAAACCGGAGTGATCATCGTCCGGATATTTTTATCACCGCGGGCACCGTAACCAATCCGGACAAAATTTCCAGTGAGATTTCGATCGTCCTTCATCACCGAATAAAAATTTGTTCCTTCCGGTAATGAAGAGGTGAGTTTGATTTTCGCGAGGTCGCATTTGTAATTAGAAAGCTCTGGTTCATACTCAGGGTGAAGTTCGTAGGTCTTTACCCCAATGAACTTTCCGTTCTTACTATAAGTGCCGGCAGTAGAAACTCTCACCTTGAGAATTTCACCTTCGAGGCAATGAGCGGCCGTGAGGATGGTGTCTTTGTTAATTGCCACACCGGTAGAAGTGAAAACTCCTTCAGGGCGAGTGACTTCAATCACTACCGTGGAATTAAAATTCGACCAATCAATGTTCGTGGGAAAATTTTCGTGTGTTGTTGTCGTCATATAACCATCATCCTTGTGGTTTTCTGAGATGCTCATCATGAGCGTCTTGTCTCCATTATAGAGATTCTGGAAAACCGTGTCGAAGGTGCTTTTTGGCACTACGTAACTTTAGTTTGGCTGAGAAATTTCAACAAATTGTGAGGGAAAGATCAACGGGCGACGGCCTCTGTTAGAAGATATAAGATAAACAGCATGACCCTCGAACCCCTTTGTTTTATTAGAACACCATTCGTTGAGAAGTTCGGCGTGCCCCGCCAATCGCTTCTTGTCGCAGATGCCATAGGGGAAATGGTGTTTCCGAAGAACGATTTTTACGCGGAGGCCTTCCGGGGCATTGATACTTTCTCCCATCTCTGGCTCATTTTTGACTTTCATCAAGTGGAAGAAAGCTCCGTCCAGGCACTGGTCAGACCTCCACGTTTCGAGGGGAAAATGAAGCTCGGAGTATTTGCCACCCGCTCTCCTCATCGGCCGAATCGCATGGGACTTTCAGTTGTTAAATTTCTGAAGATCGAAGAAAGAAAAGATTCAGTTCACTTGTTCGTGAGTGGAGTGGATCTCGTCGATGGCACTCCGATTCTTGATATCAAGCCCTACATTCCTTACGCGGATTCCATTGTGGCGAGTGCACCACTATTTTCAGTGGCCCCTGAAAAAAAGAAAGTCGTCTGGAAATGTGTTGCTCCTCCAGAAAAGAAACTCATCGAAGAGACAATTTCGCTGGATCCGCGACCGGGGCATCAAAAAGATGAATCAGCTTCTTATGGAGTGACACTGAATGATCTTAATATCAGATTTCATTTGGCGGGCAATCAATTTGAGATTTTAGAAGTGGAGCGGAAAGTGGTAGGATCTGAAACATGAAAAAAGTTTTAGTGACTGGTGCTGCTGGCTTTGTCGGCGCACGGACTGTTCAGAAATTAAGATATAGTGGAATCGAAGTTGTCGGCATCGATAACATGAATGACTATTATGACGTCGCACTTAAAGAAGAACGCTTAAAAGATGTGATCGCTTCCGGCTGTCAGTTTGTGAAAGTAGACATAGAAGACAAGGCTGCACTTTCAAAACTATTCACACAAAATAAATTCGATGTGGTCTTTAATCTTGCCGCACGTGCAGGCGTTCGCTACTCAATGGAAAATCCTGATGTCTATATGTCGACCAACGCTCAGGGAACTCTGAATATTCTCGAATGCATGAGACAGACCGGTGTTCCCAAACTCGTTCTAGCGTCAACTTCGTCTCTTTATGCCGGTCAGCCGATGCCGTTTAAAGAAGACTTACCAGTAAATACTCCAATCTCTCCCTATGCTGCTTCTAAGAAAGCGGCAGAGGTCATGGCCTACACTTATCACTATCTTTATAAGATTGATGTTTCA
>JAYVHR010000481.1:0-3723 GCA_043771075.1 Bacteriovoracaceae bacterium | reverse complement strand
AAAATTCTCGAAGATCTCGATGATCAGGAAGAGAATCCGGTGTGGGTGAAAACACTCGCCAGCGCTTATGCCTGTAAAGCTGGCTTCAATGTCATTAGTTTCGTTAATAATGACATCATAGCGATCAATAGTATGAACCTTTTTACCAGCATTTCCATTCTCAGTTATTCAGATGAAACGACTGTCGACTCGGCAAAATACACGGCGATGAAAAAGGCTCTCAAAATTCTGGGACGCAGTGATTTTAAACAAGTGACAAGAAATTCTGACTTTGGACTAAGACATGGCGAAGACATGGGTGTTCAGGTCCTGATTTATTCCATCATGCAACTTGGAAAATACCTCAACTGGTACGGAAACGTGGATGCCTTAGGGAAAAAAGGCGCAGGAACAAATACCAATTCCTGCTTTCTCAATTATTCTTATGCCCCTGCCATCGCCATCGTGGGGAGTCTTCCTGCCAGCAATGCCTGTCAGGTTACCAATGATGGACACCCAGATCTCGCAGCGAGCAGGATCATCCGGGTGTGTGAAGGTCTTACTCTCATGACGAATGTTATCGATGTCCTGAATAATTTGGATCTTTCAAGTTCAAGTTCACTCAGTTCACTGGAAAACATTGTGACCGAGCTTCAAACTTACCGCACAACTGCTGATGCGGCCGGAGTAGGATATCTTCTCGATGTGACTTCGCCGACGGCATGTGAAGCTCTTCTCGCCAATGCCGCTGACATGAATAATGCGGAATTGCTTTTTGCTCTCGTGCTTGAGCAGGAGCATGAATGAAAAAAAGTCTTCTTTTTCTTCTTATCCTTTTATCTTTTTCCGCACTGGCATTTGATAATCCGTATACCCTCCGTTCACCACGCGCTCTTCTCATGGGGGATGCTTTTACGGCAGTCAATGATGATTCCTTTACGCTTTTTTACAATCCGGCCACACTGGCCCGTCATAAAAATGATTTAACGATGTATCCGCTGAACGGAACATTCACTGGAACAAATGTTCTGGCAGATAGGGACCGCTTTGATAATTTTCCGAACCAGCCGGTAGCCGCTTCGGATGTGCTGATGAATTACCCGGTCCACGCCGGTGCCAATACTGCTCCCGGTTTTAAGTTATTTAATTTTGCCATGAGCGGGATAGTTTCAGATTCCTACGATGTTCTACTCCGTAACAAATCCAATCCCACGATGGATGTTGATCTCCGTAGTGACCGGGGCCTGGCCATGGGTCTGGGCATTCCTATTGGACCCGGACGCTTGAATAAAAAATCCACTAGCGGATCTCAGAATTCAATTGGTATAGGGGCAAAATACATTGAGCGGACCGGTATTTCAGACCAGATTGGCCTTCTGTCACCGACAGTACTCAACTCTCTTGGTCAGGATGGGCTGGAAAATATTGTTAAAAGTCTTGGACGGGTACGTGGGCAAGCTTGGGGATTTGATGCAGGTTTTGAACATGTCACCAGGAGTGGAAATTCCCAGTTTGTTTTGGGACTAGTGGGTCTTGATCTGACAGGAACTGACTTTAAAGTTCCGCAAAATGTGAACAAAATCAAGGTGGCCAGCAACCGTGATCAGGTCAACCTCGGAATGGCATTCGGTCAGGACTACAGCATCTTTCATTACATTCTCTCTGCTGACGTGCGCGCGTTAAACGAAGAAATGGACTTCGGAAAACGGCTTCGCGCAGGAGTGGAATTAGGAATTCCCGGACTTTCTGTTATGGCAGGTATGAACTCCGGCTATTACTCTTATGGTGCGGTCATTGACATGGGTTTTATCAAAGCGACTGCAGGTTTTTACGAAGTAGAAATCGGCTCCCGCTACAAGCAGACAAAAAGCAGTCGCTTCGTCATTGCGGTCACCTTATTTGACTTTTCATTCGATGCTTAATTTTCTATCCTAAATTCAGACGCGCACCCCCAAGGATAGGAGGAGTTTTTGAACAAGACTTTCATTCTGGATACCAATGTTCTTTTATTAGATCCGTCCGCCATTAACAAATTCGGCCCTGACAACAAAGTCTTCATCCCCCTCACAGTTATTGAAGAGCTTGATAAGTTCAAGAAAGACCAGAATGAGAACGGACGTAACGCCCGTTATTTCTCACGCCTGATTGATGGCTTCCGATCTCAAGGCTCACTCTTTAAGGGCATTAAGCTTGAAAACGGTGGCAGTATCCAGGTAAGTGTCACGAAAGGTTACAAGGGAACTGCACCTTCAGAGCTCCGCCTTGATCTGAATGATAATTTAATTCTCGCAGCAGCGATGAATCTTAAAGATGCCGGCGAGAATGTCACCCTCATCACGAAAGATATCAATCTTCGTCTGAAATCTGACGCTGTTAATATTCACGCTGAAGATTACGAGACGACTGACGTCAGTATCGAAGAACTTTACGCCGGTCAGCGCGTCGTTCCTTTTGATCTGGAGAAGATCGAAGAATTCGAGAAAGAAAGGTTCCTTAAAATCGAGCCAGGTGACATCAATAATCTTTATCCGAATGAATATCTGGTCATCGTGGATAAAAATAATCCGTTCAAGAAAGTTCTTGGAAGATATCACTCCCGCAAGGGAGGGATTGTACCCCTGATTAAACCTAAAGAAGGTGTATGGGGCATTCATCCGAAGAATATCGAGCAGCAATTTGCGTTCGATGCTCTCCTGAATAACGAGATCGCTCTCGTTTCTCTCGTTGGTAAGGCCGGTACCGGTAAAACACTTCTCGCGATCGCCGCGGGGCTTGAGTGCGCAATCACCAAGCAAAATTATTCACGCGTACTTGTTTCCCGTCCGATCGTTCCGATGGGACGTGACCTCGGGTTCCTGCCGGGTGATATCAGTGAAAAACTTGGCCCATGGATGCAGCCGATTTTCGATAACATTGATTTCCTCTTCGGAAACCAGCGTGCAAAAAACGAAATGACAACATGGGATGAGCTGATCAACCAGGGTCTCCTTCACGTAGAGCCACTGACGTACATTCGCGGTCGCTCACTCCCTCAGCAGTTTATGATTGTGGATGAGTCTCAGAACTTAACTCCGCATGAAATTAAGACCATCATCACCCGTGCCGGTGAAGGTACCAAGATTGTTCTGACAGGTGACTCTGAGCAGATTGATAACCCTTATCTCGATTCTCTGAATAACGGTCTCGTTTATACGATCGATAAATTGAAAGGTGAGGACATCGTTGCTCACGTGAAGCTCTCGGTCGGTGAACGTTCGCCACTCTCAGAGATTGCCTCGAAACTTTTATGATCGTTGGGAACTATCAGCGTCGCTATCTTCGCGCTCCCCATAAAGGGAAGATGCTCTATCTCGATGGACAGCATGTTTACACCGCACAGGTGCTGAACATTTCTGAAGACGGGATGCTGGTAGAAAATATTCCGAATTTTCCGGAGGCGGAGGAATTACCGCTGATGCTGAGTCTTCCTCAGTATCCACTGCTCAAGGGGCTTACTTTCGAAGACCTGGTTCAGTTTCGTCCGGAGATTCTTTCCCGGACAATTTTCCGGGCGAAAGTCAGGATCGTGAGAAAGGGTGAGCTCGCCCGGGATATTTCCAATCTCTTCAAAGCGAAAGTTGGGATGCAGTACGTGCGGATTCTCCCGCACGACAAGAAAGTCATTGAAGAATACGTCTCAACCTTCGGGATTAATCTCATCCATCTTCAGACGCTGATCGATGCTTATAATTTTGATGAAGATGC
>JAYVHR010000480.1:0-2116 GCA_043771075.1 Bacteriovoracaceae bacterium | reverse complement strand
GACTTGAGATAAGTGACCAGCCAATAGCCCCGATAATAATTTCCACATTCATCTTCATATGTATCTGACATGACGGCCATGATGGCCGTGGCTGCTCTTACACAAAAACGTCCCGTCGGATTTTTTCTCAAACAGGCGTATGAGCTAGGCGGAATTTTTCCGTGATCATACATAGCGTAGACTGCGTAAAGATATTCCTTCGTGGCCTGGGATGGATGGGTTGGATAGAGCTTGCGGACTTTGCAGGAAAAAGCTTTCTCCTGAACTTTGTATGGTGGAAGCGGATTATTCAGAACAAAGTCTCCGTTCTCCTGCCAGGCGTGCATATACTCCGGATCTGGAAAGTATTTTTCGAGTCCGTTCTTTTCAATATAATTGTTGAATACGTATTCATGCCATGTGCGCTGGTAAGGAGTTGAAGATGGAAGTCGTACAGGTTCCGGCGAGGCACACGCAGCCAGTAACACCATCAGCATAAAGTATTTCAACATAAAGAGACTCCTGATATCCGAGCTTTTCGGTTGAACGTGCAAGTGACTTGAATTTCACTCCTAAGATATTGAAAGCCGGGCACTTTCTTTGATTATGTTCTCCCCATTTATTCCGATAGGGATTTGTGAAAAAAAATAAGAAAAAACAAACAGAAATCGATTTCGGAAGTTATTCCGATCTCTTCATGGTCATGGCATTCGTATTCTTATTTATGTACGTCATCTCTACTCTTAACAGCGGCATCCGGATCATTCAGGAAAAACACCGATCACAAAAAGACCGGCAGGAACTTGAAAACAAAGTCGCCCGTTATGAACAGAAAGTTGAAGAAGCACTGACTGAAAGTCAGAAGCGTGAATACGAAGAAGTGAAGAGTGGCCTCATGCAACTCCAGGAAGAAGCGAGACTCGCAAGAGTTGAGCAGGAGAAAATGATCAAGGTTGCGATTGAAAAAGAAAAAAATCTCTTGAAGTTTCAGGACTCCATTAAAACCATGGCCGTCATTCAAGCGCGGGCCAATGAGGAAATCAAAACTAAAACCGAGAAGCTCCAGGTCGCCGGGGAAATGGCAGAAGAAAAGAGCCGTGCCATTGCACTTCTTGAAACTGAACTTACCTCGAAATCCACAGAAATCAGACGTGTGACTAGTGAAGTCGGAAAGCGGGAACTTGAAATCCGCATGATCCAGGATAGAGTCGCTGAACTCTCCACAACTGCCACTCTTGCAGGTAAGCAGACGGAAGAATTGAAAGTGCTGAAAATCACTCTGGCCACCAGGGAAAAAGAATTATCTTCCGCGCGTGAAACAGAGGTCAGCCTCAATACGGAAAAAAATAATCTCGTTAAAATATCCCAAGCCGAGCTTGAAAAACTTAAAAAAGAAAAAAATGCTGAATTCTCAAACCTGGAGAAAAAATATCGTCGGGCGACCGAAGGTCTTCGGAAGGAAATTGCCTCTTCACTTGCTTCCCGCCTGAAAGAGAAAGGAATTATCGCTGACGTCAACAAATCCAACGGCGACGTTACCGTACGTTTTACCAATGCCTACTTTGAATACAATAGTTCTGAACTTAAAGATGTCATGAAAAAGGAACTTGAGTCCTTTATCCCCATCTATGCCAGCAGTCTTTTTGAAAACAAGAAGTACGCGAGTTCCATTTCCTCAGTTGAAATCGTGGGATCGGCTTCACCGTCTTTCAAGGGGAAATACGTAAACCCCCGGGCAATTGCCTCGGAAGATGAAAAAAATGCCATGAACTACAACCTGGATTTATCATATCGTCGGGCCAAGAAAATTTTCGAACATACTTTCCTTTCACGGAAATTTGATTTCGAACACAAGAGCGAAATGATTCCTTTAATCAAGGTTACAGGAACCGGATACCTGCAGGCGATGGAAGAACTGAAAGAATATCCCGCTGATAAACAGGACAAAGCGAAAGGTTTCTGCGGGCAGTATGACTGCCATGAGTTCCAGAAAGTCACATTGAGATTCAATCTTAAAGATAAAGTGTCTCAGAAATAAAGAGGGCCCTATGCAGGACATTATTAATAATCTTCTCTCTGCCGCGAATGCCTGGTTAATTCCATTCATGTGCGCAGTGTTTATTATCGGTATGGGATT
>JAYVHR010000479.1:0-9105 GCA_043771075.1 Bacteriovoracaceae bacterium | reverse complement strand
AGGGCTTCCTGAAATGGAACTTCCATCACTTCAATAGCTTCCTGCTCGCTTTGCTGCCCCCCGCCAGAAGAGGCCCTGAGTTCGTCACGATAGGGGGCCACATAAAAATGAATGAGCTCCGAGACTGATCCGGGAGACATGTAGGCCGCCATGATCTTACGGGGAGACTGAATCCGATACCCGGTTTCTTCCTCAGTTTCTCTCACAATGCAGACAGTGGGGTCTTCTCCCTCTTCGACTTTACCGGCACACGCTTCGGTGAACATGCCCGTCGCATGCTTATTCCACCAGACGGGGAGCCTGAATTGTTTCGTGAGAATCACTGTCTTTTTTTGTTCGTGATAAAGCAGAATAGTAGCTCCATCTCCACGGTCATAGACTTCACGTTCGTGAATTTCCGTTTTCCCATCAGGCATCTCAAATTCATAGGAAACTTTGGAGAGTTTTCCCCAGTTATCAGAGAGAAGTTCTTTGGTGATGATTTTGATGGTCATGCTATCCCTTTCGCTAAACTGATAAAATTCTAACATGAGGAAGGCCATCTATAACAACTTCCATTATTTCTTTTTCCTGGTTTTCATCCTGCACTTCTCATTTCTTTTTTTGCAGCTGCATAAATTGAGTCATGAAACATCGGGAACGGAAAGAACGAAAGTAATCAATGTAAAAATTCTGCGGGATGTTCCGAATCGTCAGATCGTGGCGTCTGAAGATCCCGCTGCTGTGACGACTCCGAAGGAGAAAGCTTATCTCTCAGATAAAAACCGCGCGTTTGATCGGCAGACGAAGGCGCGCATCGTGGATCAATTTCAAAAAGGGACGAAGGGAAGTCGCGGTAAGCGTGGACAGAGAAATCTTTCTCTCGGGGCCCTGGGTGGTGCGATCGCGAAAAATAATCCCTTTGAAAAAGCTGCCCGCGAATACACGCATGCCAAACGTGAGAATAAACAGGTCGCTGGTGGTCGAGGCGGACGAAGTATCAGTGCCACGAACGATCACCTGACCGATATTCCCGAAGGAGATCTCACTCATCTCAATACTGTCGAATATAAATTTTATGGCTATTACTTCCGGATCAGGCAGAAGCTCGAAGGCTTCTGGGGAAGAAGTGTGCAGGAAAAAGCAGCATTACTCGCCGGAGAAGGGCGCATAGTCTCTGATGAAGAACTCGTCACTGCTCTCAGGATTGTCATGAATTCAGAGGGTGAAATCGTCGACGTGATCATTCTCGGAAGCTCAGGGGTTCAGGAGCTCGATGATGCGGCCATCGAATCATTCAATGAGGCGGGACCATTCCCGAATCCGCCGAAGGATCTAATTGTTGATGGCAGAGTCACCATCGAATGGGGCTTTGTAGTGAAGAGCTAATTGAGCTTTCATGCGTACGATTTCTTTGCCGCAGGAATCGCAACGGGAAAGAATGCCGGATGCATTTTTTTCGAAGGCCTTATAGTGGGAGAGTTCAGTCTGACAGTTCCGGCACTCTTTGGTGAGTCGGAAACCGCGATGGAGGACATACCAGGAAGAAACTTTTTGTGTGTCGATAAGCATGCACCACTCCTTGAGACTAGCTTAAGCTAGAATCAGTATCCGGAGTGGTGATCTTAATTTCAACTTTATTTTTTGACGTACTCGAATAGACCCAGCATGGTATTTCTCATGGTGCTACCACGCATTCCGCGCGCAACTTTCAGTTTGTTGGCCTCTACTTTTACCGCACCGAGATCAACGCCTGTGACCGTTTCGAAATCAGCTTCAAAAGTATTCGGTGTGACAAAAATTCCTGAGAGCTTTTTCCCGACTTTCACCGAGCCAGTTTCTGATTCTGTGTCGTATTGCTGAGAACACATCGGATCAGCATACCAATCGCGTTTAAACTCATAATTCCCGTTTTCACGGACTTCGTAAGATTCAATCACGAAGCCAGCATTCGTCGTGTTCTGAGTCTGAATACACGTAGTTGTCCAAAGACCAATGATAAGTGCCAGGTTAAGCATAAAGACCTCTTTTTTTAAGTAAAGTGGTTAAATCACGCCGAACTTGTAAACGGTAGTACTCGTATATTTCTTACCCGGTTCAAGGATTGTGGACGGGAATTCCGGATGGTTAGGGGAGTCCGGATAATGCTGAGTTTCGAGACACAGCCCATCGTTTTTCACGTAAGCGTCACCCTTCTTACCGGTGAGTTTTCCATCGAGGAAATTCCCTGAATAGAACTGAAGGCCCGGCTCGGTTGTCCAGACTTCCATCTTCCTTCCGGATTTCGGTTCAGACAGAGTCGCCGCATGTTTCATGCCAGGGGTGTTTCTTAAAACATAATTGTGATCATAACCGCCGCCGATTTTAATCTTAGCGATGTCCTGGCCGATTTTTTTCGGCTTCGTGAGATCCATTTCTGTTCCTGCGACCTTGGTGAATTTTCCGGTCGGAGTGAGATCCTTATCCACTTCAGTGATCATGTCAGAGTTAATCTGAATCACGTGATCGAGAATAGTCTGACCCGCCTCGGCCGAAAGATTGAAGTATGAGTGCTGAGTGAGGTTCATTGGAGTGGCCTTGTCTGTCTCTGCAAGGTAATTAATTTTCAGTTCGTCCACGTCTGTGAGTTCGTAAGTCACGTTCACTTTGAGATTTCCCGGATAACCTTCTTCTCCGTCTTTACTCAAGTAAGAGAGGAAGATTTTATTTCCTTCCTGTCTCGTTTCCCAGAAAACTTTATCGAAACCGGTAATGCCTCCGTGAAGAGCATTGGGACCATTATTGACAGCGAGTTTGTAATCTTTTCCGTTAAGCGAGAAACGGCCTTTCGCAATTCTGTTTCCATAGCGGCCGATGAGAGCGCCGAAGTAAGGGTGCTGTTTATTTTTTTCGAAATCTTCTGCCTTATCAAAACCGAGGACAATGTCGCCCAGCTTGCCTGTCTTATCTTTCGTCAGAATCTTCGTGATAATTCCACCGTAATTGGTGACATGAATTTCCATTCCGTTCTTGTTTTTCAGCACGTAATTTTTGAATTCCATCTTTGCCCCGTATGTTGAGAAAGAAATGAAAGCGAGAATTATGGCAAGTTTAGCACTCATGGACCTTCCTTTGATTTGAATGGCGTGACAATGATCGATAAATGCATTGAAATAAAGACGCAGGGCTTCGAAATCACTATTTCTTTTGTTGAATAATTGACCACCAATTCGGTAGACTATGCATTCATCCTATCAGAGGGAAATACCTATGCAGCTGTCGACAGTTGATTATCTCGTTATTGCCATTTATTTCGTCTTTGTCCTCGGTATTGGCTTCCTCGTTAAACGCAAAATGAAATCCAGTTCTGACTTTCTCCAGTCAGGTCGCTCGCTCCCGCTCTGGATCACGGGACTCGCGTTCATTTCAGCGAACCTCGGGGCACAGGAAGTGATCGGAATGGCCGCATCGGGTGCCAAATACGGAATCATGACCAGCCACTTTTACTGGTTGGGTGCGATTCCGGCGATGGTCTTCCTCGGAATTTTTATGATGCCGTTTTATTACGGATCACGCGCGAGATCCGTGCCTGAATATCTCGTTCTTCGCTTTGATGAAAAAACCAGGACCTTCAATGCTTTGACCTTCGCAGCGATGACACTATTTTCTTCCGGTGTTTCACTCTATGCGCTGGCACTTTTATTCCAGACTCTTCTGGGATGGCCCTTCAATATTTCTATCCTTCTCGCAGCGGGAATCGTCATGGGCTACACTTTCCTGGGTGGGCTTACATCGGCGGTTTATAATGAAGTTCTTCAGTTCTTTCTTATTGTCCTTGGTATTGCTCCACTCGTTTTCGTGGGACTTGCTCAGGTCGGTGGATGGCAGGGAATTGTCGCTGCTCTTCCTGCGGACATGACTTCAACGTGGCAGTATCTTGGTTCTGAAGATTCCAATGCCATGGGTGTGAACTGGTGGCAGATGGCGATGGGGCTTGGATTTGTTCTATCGTTTGGTTATTGGTGTACGGACTTCCTTGTCGTTCAGCGTGCGATGATTGCGCGGAATATGTCGGCCGCTCAGAGAACTCCCCTCATTGCAGCTTTCCCGAAAATGCTCCTGCCTTTTGTTGTGATTCTTCCGGGACTCATTGCTCTCACACTTCATAAAACCGGTGGATCATTTCAACTTCCGACAAAACCTGACGGAAGAATTGATTACGATCTCACGCTTCCCATGATGCTCATGAATTATTATCCGAACGGAATGCTGGGAGTGGGTCTCACTGCACTTATCGCTTCATTCATGTCCGGAATGGCAGGAAACGTAACTGCGTTCAATGCTGTATGGACTTACGATATTTATCAGGCGCACATCAAGAAAGAAGCTCCTGATGCTCACTATCTCCTGGTAGGAAAGATTACGACGATTGTAGGTATTGCTCTATCCATTGCGACGGCCTATCTCGCATCCCAGTTTAACAATATCATGGATTTCCTCCAGCTCGTTTTCGGATTTGTGAATGCTCCGCTGTTTGCCACGTTTATGCTCGGAATGTTCTGGAAACGCACAACTCCTAATGGTGCTTTCTGGGGACTTGTGAGCGGAACTGCAGCTGCTGCCGTTACTCACGGAATGACTGTGGCCGAAGGAAAAGGAGGTTGGCTTTCTCAATCTCACACGTTCGCTTCCGGCATGGGACACGCTTTCTTTATTGCGATCATGGCGTGGCTGGTTTGTTTTGTTGTCACGATCGCTGTTTCCATGTTCACGAAACCGCGTCCGGAAGCTGAACTCACGGGACTCGTTTACTCACTCACGGCAAGACCAAAGAGTGAAGCAAAAGTCTGGTATGAAAAGCCGGTTGTTCTGGGTGTAATTGTTCTTACGGCGACTTTCCTTCTCAACCTTATTTACTGGTAGGTCTTTATGATGAATAAATTGAATGATCTTCTTTTCGTTATCGGTCTCTTTCTCACCATCATCGGCGTGATTGTCTTCCTAACCGGTGCGATCACCAACAATGACCTGGTTCAGGGAATCCGCGTGAATCTCGTGGGCGGAGGAATGTTGAGTGTTGTGGGAATTTCGATGATTCTCAAAAGTCATTTCACCAAAGCATGAAATTTCTCATTCTGGTTTTCATTTCGATACCGGTCTTTGCCTGCAAGATGACCCCGGAAGGGGGAGCTCGCAAGGCAAGGGCCACAGTCCTGAAAGCTGTTAAAGCTAAGACAGGTCTGAAGGAAAAAAACCTTCAGGCCCGAAAAGTGAATGGCGGTTGGATCGTACGCACGAAGAGGCCTTCGTGCCGGGAATTTAAAATGAATTTAGATGGCGGCAAGGGTGACTGTAAGATGACTGCCAGAATTATTTCTGAAAAAGCCTGCCCTTAGTTCTCAGACGGCGTTCTTCTTTCGCTGACAGAATCCACCAGTGCGAATTCTTCGTCATTGATATAGTGGCCTTCAAAGTTTCCATCTTTCACGTGATACATGCTGATTCTCATGTCAGTGTACTTCACTCCATTATACATTCTTTTTTCTTCGACGGAGAATACATCTGATTTCGTGGATTCACCGGTACCGAGGTTTTTGTATAAAAGGTAATAATCACCTGGTGTAACCTTCGCGAATTTAAAGCTCTCGAAGCGCTTAACAAAAGCGTGACGGACGCTCATTTGTTTACGCTTTGATGAATGAACAAGTTTGACATAAAAATCATGACCACTTTGATAGTTCTCAACTTGGATAGTAGATCTTCCCAGACGATTGAGACGCTTGAATCCGTCCATGTACCCAGTAGCGAGAGGCCATAAGTTACCATTGGGTGCCGTCGCGGGTCTTTGGTAGACCAGTTCATGGATCTTACTCTGTTGGGGTTTCTGGAAACTCTCATTGAACGGAAAATACATGGCCGCACCAGTCAGTATGACCACCGCAATACCCAGGCCGAAATTCCGTAAAATCTGAGTTCTCATAAAATACTCCTCAATCTTGTAATGACGATTTATGAGCAAACGGAATGCCAGTGTGAGGGGGGATAAGGGGCCGTATAGGCGGTTTCATAGACTAAAAAGACAACACTGTCTAAAGAGTAGACACTTCTTTAAACGAGACTGGTGGCCTTGACGCCGGTTTTTTTCATGTATTCTTCCACGACTTTTGCCGCAATTCTTGAACCCTGACCCTTCTTCGTGATGGCGACAATCGATCCCCCGAATCCACCACCCGTCAGGCGAGCTCCGAAACAATCATCATCGCTGATACAAAGTTCAACCAGCAGATCTATTTCAGGAATTGAGACTTCATAGTCATCACGCATGGACTTATGGGATTCGACAAAAAGTTTTCCGAGGGCCGTGAGATTATTTTCTTTAATAGCGGCAACTGCCTGGTGAACGCGC
The DNA here is from genome assembly GCA_043771075.1 of Bacteriovoracaceae bacterium. Classification (GTDB taxonomy): domain Bacteria; phylum Bdellovibrionota; class Bacteriovoracia; order Bacteriovoracales; family Bacteriovoracaceae; genus Peredibacter. The sequence goes on along the minus strand of JAYVHR010000479.1, from coordinate 2,741 downwards.
GCGTTTTCGGAGACAACGTGATGGGCACGGCGGGCGAGGACATCAGGAAGTTTCTTCCCCTCAAGTTCCTTTAGTTCAATATCACGGAGCTGATTAATGCCGAGGATTTCACAGGCCTCTTCGCACTGAGCACGACGCTGGTTGTACCCACCATCAGTTGCGGATAATTGATGGGCCAGACCTGAATTAATAATAATCAGATCCATTTTATCCAGGGGAAGTTTTACCCGTTCGTAAGTGAGTTCTTTCGTATCCAGAAAAAGTGCTTCGCCGGAAGTCGCAAGACTCACGGCCATCTGATCCATGATGCCGACGCGGGCGCCGACAAAATCATTTTCAATTCTTTGACCCATGAGTGCCAGATCGACATCACTCACGTCTATTTTGAATGCTTTTCTCAGCGCCTTGAGGAAACTTACTTCCAGAGCTGCACTCGATGAGAGTCCGGATCCTTCAGGCATGGTTGAATGAATGACTGCTTCAAATCCCCCGATCTTTCCTTTCTCGCCCAGAAACTTTGTGGCTCCCTGCAGATAATCAATCCATGTGCCGGTGGGCTTTTCCTGTCCAAGATAATAGGTGAGATCGCGGTTACCTGAGCTTGAAATATGAGCAGCGTTGCCAGGCTTCCTGGTGAGAGTGACTTCCGTGAATTGCGGGATAGCAGTCGGGAGAACCCAGCCTCCGTTATAATCAGTGTGCTCACCAATTAAGTTCACGCGGCCGTTTGCTTTTTCAATGAATGATTCACTCATAAATACTTCTCCACGTTTACGTCTTTCAATTCTTTTGCTTTTTCTTCCGGAACACTGTCATTCACAAAGATTCCCGCGCCGAGTTCCGTCCCCGCAAGATATTTCAGGCGGTCTTTGGTGCGGTAGGGAGGAGTGAGCTGAAGATACAAGTGCGCGTGTGGATAATCATTTCCATCCACCGGCGCCTGAAAAAGAGTCATGAGATATGGAAAAGGTTTTTCCCAGAGGTGATCAAATTTAAGAAGGAGAGTCTTAAGTACAATCGCCATTTCCTTCATCGTCTTCGGATCCATTTCATGGAGATGCTGGAAGGATTTTTTCGGAGCAATCCACGTCTCATACGGATAGCGGGCAAAAACCGGAATGAACGCGATCACATTTTCTGTTTCCACGATCACACGCAATTTATCTTTAAGTTCCCCCGCGATGAGTTCCTCAAGGAGTTTTCCGCTGGCGTGGGCCTTCATACTTTCGAGCACTCTTTCCTGGACCGGCGGAATGAATGAATAAGCGTAAATCTGCCCGTGCGGATGATGGAGAGTCACTCCCATTTCCACTCCGCGATTCTCAAAGGGCATCACGTATTGAATGTCTTCGTGTTTAGCAAGTTCAACGGTGCGATCGGCCCAGACTTTGAGGACGAGTTCCACACGATCCAACGGCAATTGTCCTAAAGAAGAGTCCGGATCCTGCGTGAACACTACAACTTCACAGATACCTTTGGCCGGAGTGGTTGGCACTCCGAGTGCCGGAGCTTCTATTGTTGTTTCATTCATCGAAGGAAAAAGATTCTCAAAGACAGCGATCTCATAATTTCCCTCGGGCATCTCGGTTGGGAAATCTGCATTCTTAGTTACTGCCAGAGGAGAGAAATCTTTCGGCGGAAGAAATGTTCTGTTCTGGCGATGGCCCGCAAAAATAACCCATTCACGGCGCAGGGGATGCCAACGCATGTGCGGAGATGCTTTCGCTCCGTCATTCTTCGGATTCGTGGGAATGATGTTGTCTGCTATTTGTGAGTGAGAATAGAGATAAAGAGCGCGACCATCTGGCTTAGTAAGAGTTTTCTTAAACATAAGAAAATATATGCCAGTTGTATTCTTCTAGAAAGAGTTCCTTTTTGTGCAGTGATTTAAGTCGGTGTATTATGCCACGGGCAAAGGATGATTTTGCCTGACTCAGTCCTTTTTCTGGAAACTGTCGAGCCACCGGTTATACGCTTCGGGGATCTCCAGGAAGAAATCTCCGGGTCTGAATGACAATTTTCGCATTTCACGGGAGCCGGCATTTTCGTCGAAATGCGCGCGTAAGCGATAGAGTGGGCCGGCAATCTTGTGAGAAAAAATAACACCCCAGATAAGAAAGAAAAGGGTCGTACAGATGGCCACGACAATGAAAACTTTATTCATGAGAAGGGACTGATCCCGCAGAAGCATAAAGTAAGGATGTTCTTCCGGGAGCCCCAGATCTTTTCCGTCACGAATGAGCTTGATAAAATAAAGATCAATCATCACATAGAAAAGAACCAGGCTCGCGACATTGGGAATTAAAGTCGCCAGGATGAACCGGTACTGGAACTTCGGATTGATAAGATATTTTTTCCGGCGATTCGGGACAGATTTCGTATTCATGGTTCACCTTCTTCATTTAGGTTAACAGGATTTCCGCGTTCATCAAGATATTGAACTTTATCCATGCGCTCATAATCTTCTTTCTCGCCCTGATAAAACGGCTTTTCGATCTTCCTGGCGCGTGGATGAGGTTCCCGCTTAATTTCTTTTCTGGGATAGAGGACTTTCAATTCATCGAGCGCGCGGATTTTCTCTTCAGAGGTAAGAGTTTCAAGTCCGGTTTCAGGAACGGATATTTCCGTGCCGACCAGATCCTGGCGGACGTACAGATAAACCGCCACGATAAGGACAAAGAAAATGATTAGTTTTTTCAATCTTAATTAGGGCAGTACTCTTCCCGCGTATACGGAATCAT
>JAYVHR010000478.1:0-3403 GCA_043771075.1 Bacteriovoracaceae bacterium | reverse complement strand
TTGATCACGTTGACTTTACTTTTCATGTTCTCGGGCAATTCCTCTTCGGCAAGAAGACCACTCATCCCCACGATTCCGTTTAAGGGCGTTCGGATTTCGTGGCTGATGGTCGCCATGAACTGCGCCTTGGACTTCGTGGCGGCCAACGCTTCCTGAGCGAGTCTGAGGAATTCTCCGTTGGTTCTTCGGATCCGGCTAAAGACGTAGCCTAAAAGAATGGCCATCGAGACGGTGGTGAAGAAGAGAAAAATCGCCACAGTATCGTAGAGTCGGAAGATCTGAGATCCGGAGCGATCCATGATTTTCTTTTCATGTTGGACAATCATTTCGAGCGAGTTCTGCATTCTCTCTATGTCGACCTTTTCCATCGTCGACTGCTCGAGTTTTCTCCATTGGCCCCGCGTTTCTTCCACGAGGGCCCTATGGTCTTCATGATTGGAATCAAGTCGCGAAAAATTACTATCAATCCGTTTCAGGGCCTCAGAGTCTTTTCTGTCGGGAGAAAGCTTTCGGAGATCGCTGTTGATCAGTTCAATCACGTTCCTCGCCTTGTAGAGCTGGAAGCGCATGTCGGAAATTTCTCCGAGCCGGTGGATCATCCAGAGGGAAACAACGAGTGGTAGTAAAAGAGCCCCGAGGGTAAGAATGACAAGCCTCTGATCTCTTTTCATTTTTTTCATCATATAAATATCTCCCCGAATCAGACTATACGCTTCTCGTTCTCGTAGTGAAAGTGACTGAGACCCATGACCGATCTGACGAGACTGATGGTCTCCTCAAACTGAAACGGTTTGTGAAGAAAGAAAGGCCGGTCAAGACCGGGTCCCAGGGTCTTCAGGAGCTTCTGGTAATCGATCCCGGACACAACGATGAATTTACCCTGAAACTCTTCGTGAAAACTCTTCCAAAGGTCAAGGCCAGTGCGGTGACTCGAAAGATAGATGTCCGTGATCACGAGATCGTACTTCCGGTCTTCGAGGATCGAGTTCCAAAGCATGAAGCGCGCATCTTCTTCGCACGACGCCCATTCAATTAATACTTTTTCACCTACTCCCGACAGAAGTTCTTTCCAAAGACTAATAGCGGTAAGATCGTCTTCAATGATGAGCACTCTTTTTTGCAGGGAATCCATGGCTTCAAAAGGGACTTTGTGAAAATTCATACACACCTCCGTGGTATGAGAGATAGTATTTGCCTTCACCGTGAAGATACTGAGAGACTTACATGAATTTTTCTCCACATGCGGAAATATCCTATGGGCCATCACATCCTACTCATCGAGGACGACCTCACGATCTTTGAAATCGTACGGGCGATCTTGAAAGATTTCACGATCGTTCACGCGGCTTCCATCGCGGAAGCTAAGAAGCTTGTTGGAACAGAGAACTTCAAGGCCCTCCTCCTCGACCTGAACCTCCCGGATGGTGACGGGCTTCGATTTCTCTCTGAGCTAAAGACGATGGAGCATGTTAAGAATGTCCCCATGATTATTCTTTCCGGAGAGACCGGAATCTCTCACAAAGTCATGGCCTTCGAGTACGGTGTCGATGACTACATCACAAAACCCTTCGATCCACTTGAGTTTCGTTCCCGCATCGTCTCAAAAATAAAAAAAGAGGATCAGAAGCTCACAGAGAGCACCACTGTCATCTTCGAGAATCTCACCATCGACCTCCACACATTCCGCGCCTCTCTTCGAACATCCGGAAAAGAAACAGACCTGGGACTCACTCCGCTTGAAATCAAAATCCTTTTTCTCCTCTCTCAGAAAATGGAGCAAGTTTTTTCGAGGGAACAGATCATGTCATTTCTCTGGAAAGACACCTTCATCGGCGACCGGACTGTGGATAGCCACATCGCCCACCTTCGCCAGAAGCTCAAGGATGCGCCGATCCTGATCGACACAGTCAAGGGCGTGGGATACCGGGCGACCAGAAAATAGTTCAGTGGAGAAATCTCCACACCCCTTTGAAACTCTCTCCTTGGTCAGGCACTAGAATTAACCTCACAGGAGGATCCCATGAATTATAATTCTTTTGGTATTGTCATCATCGACGGCTTTGACCTGATGAAAAAAGGCGAAGCCTTCGCCGCGCAATCAATGTACTCGCTTTATTCTGAAGCTCGGAGAAATGCGCCTTGATTGACATCTACTTTGGTACCTCGCGCGTGACAGAGAGAAAGTTTGAGAGAAGAATTCTAAGGAAGAACGACCTTAAGGAGATCAATGGTTAAATACACCTGGAAGCGCTACTTCAAAGAACTTCTTCCCTTCGCCAAACCCTACCGGAAGACCATCGGTCTTGTGATCCTGTTCACTTTGTTTTCCGTGGGTCTTGATCTCTGTGAACCCATCATCTACAAGCACGTCTTAAACGATCTCTCCGGTGTCTACGTCCACAAGACCTTCCAGGATAACGTCGATATTACGGATGAAAACCTCACCGCACTCACGCAGCAGAAGCACGCCAAACACGAAGTCGCTCCCCGGACAATCGATCAGGCCTTTAAGACTCTGGTAATCGCTGCGGTTGCTCTTTTTCTGCTTAATATCCTGTCGTATTTTTTCAGTCTCGTCGGTGATTATTACTCGGCCAAGTACGCTAACGGCATAGAGCAGGACTTTATCGAGCGCGCCTTCGAACACGTCCTTCGGTTGAAGCTCAGTTTCTTTTCCAAGAACACTTCCGCCTCGCTCGCTAAAAAAATCGACCAGACGGATCAGGTCGGTGCCGCCGTTCAGACTCTGGTCGAAGGAGTCAGTAGCGAGGTCTTCAAACTCGTTGGAGCCTCCGGCATCATGTTTTATCACAATCCCCGCCTCGCCGCTTTGTCGCTCGTCTCGATTCCGTTTTACATTCTCATCTCGCGAAAGATGGCGACCAAGCTCGAAGGAACGTCCGAAGAATATCTGGAGACCTGGGACGAAGTGAACACCAAACTCCAGGACAACCTTAATCACGTGAAAACGGTCAAGACCTCCGGTGCCGAAGAACGCGTGGTGAAAAGATTCAAAGGCTCACTCGAAACCGCTCTCGGGCAATACCTCTCCCGCTCGAAGATGGAAAATTTCTACATCTTCTTCCAGAACGTTTGCATCCACTCCGGAAAACTGTTGGTCCTCATCTACGGTAGTTACCAGGTCCTCGAACACAAGCTCACTCCCGGTGACGTCGTCATGTTCGTCTCGCTCCTGGATCAGATGTACTCTCCGATCGACGAACTCACGAGCCACGCGATCAACATCCAGCTCGAGAAAGTTTCCATTTCCAGGGGGCTCGCTCTCTTTCACTCCGGTAAAGAAGAAAAGAAAGGCAAGGCCCTTGAGATCCACTCACCGACCGTTGCGTTCAGAGACGTCACTTTCGCCTATGTGAAGGGGCACAATGTTTTGCATAACATC
>JAYVHR010000477.1:0-2742 GCA_043771075.1 Bacteriovoracaceae bacterium | reverse complement strand
GTTTCATCGGTGTCACTCAACTCACCCTGACGATCACAAATGGCCCCGCGGTAGGCAGTTTCCGCGCGACAGGTAATTTCCGGATAGCGCATGATGGTCTCACTCACCGGCATCATCATCCGGTTGAATAAATACTCTTCCGCATCCTTCCCGCTTTCTTTTGCCTGCAGGAATTTATAAGCGTCTTCCGCTGCTTTCGTGGAACGAAGACAGATATTGATACTCTCTTCATCGGAATAAGTTTTCATGCAGCGACGGACGATATTCCCCGGAAGATTCAACTCACGCGCCTTCGCGTTTTCCGGATCACCCTTCAGTAACTCTTTCATGCAACGAAGATTAGCGAAGTAGTCGGCCTGGCCTTCGGTAGAACACCATGCAATTTCTTTTTCTTTCGGAAAGCCGCCGAGGTGATGACCGATTTCGTGGCAGGCAGCAAACAGAAATCCGTCTTTGGTCATGTAGCGCGCGCGCAGAAGTCCGCCCGAGAACATGAACCAGGCCTTCTTTTCGTCTTTGGATTCAGAAGTCATGGCGTTGCCTTCGGCAACATCCCAGTAAAGAAGATATTCGACAGCATATCCGCGGGATTCAAAAACCGGATCATACACTTTCCGGACGCGGTCGATGAGGCCCTTGAAATCTTTCTCCGTCAGACCATTCTCACTCACCACAAGGGTTTTGAAATGGGGTCTTCCCACGAGCGACTTCATCGCATCCGGGGACACCGGACAGGCGATCACTTTGAGGGCAAAAAAAAGAAGGAATAAAAGCATGCGGGAAGTGTAGCAAGTCTTAAGATTGGGAGTTATGACCGTGAATTTTTTACATAAAAAAGGCTCCCTTACGGAAGCCTTTTTTCGAGGAGACTATTGCAGAGTCAGAGGGTTAGAAAATAACCATGAGACCCGCAGTAATTGAAAGAGCGTTTGCATTGATCACTTCATTCGCGAGTTCGCCCAGGCGTTTCTGGTCCGGAGACTCACCAACGTTTCTTGAGTTCTCAGATGAAAGACCCAGACCTCTTGAGTATGCACCCTGAAGGGTCATACCCACTGAGCGGGTGAAGAGAATCTCAGTACCGAGAGCAAAGCCGAGGTTCGCGAAACCCATTTTGTATTCTTCGTTACCGAACTGAGAGTTATAGCCGTAGGGAGAAGCATTAAACTCTTGGTTCTGCATGTAGTTCATCGTTGCCATGTTGTAACCGAGGTTCATTCCGATATACGGACGGAAACGCTCAGTGCGGGCAATAAAGAACTTACCACCGATATCAAAGTTGAAGTTCTTGTACTCGATATCGCGACCATTCTGACCATAAACGTTCTGATACTGCATCGTAGGGATCTGGTTACTGAACATGCTGTTCGCAAAATCTTCCGTCTGGAAAGTTGTATAACCAACACCCACGTTCATGCTGAAGCGGTCAGTGATGTTCGATTCTGCACGAAGACTAAGGGTATCTGCACGAAGAGTTTCGATGTCACCAACGTAATTTGTCACTCCACCAACAAGTGAAAGCTTCAGCTGCTCAAAAGGCTTGAGAACTCCATCATTCACCGGGGCCACTTCAGCAGTTGAAACGACCGGAGCAGCAGCAGCTGTTGTTACGGGCTGCTCAACAACTTCTTCATCACGACGGTTGCGGACATACTTATCACACTCAGGACCTGGATGTTCCTTCATGAGACATTCGATCTTCTTGTTGTATTCAGCGATTTCTTTCTGAGTATTTTTCTTCTCATCCAGAAATTCTTCCGTTGTTTCAGAAAGCTTCTCAGTAGTCTTAGAGAGCTCTTTAAAGCCTTTCGTTTTTTCTTTATTCAGAACGTTCGCGTTCTTCTGCTTTCTGATCTCCGAGCGAATCTGCTCAAGCTCGCCATCAGTGACGTTCTTCTCTCTCAGGTATCCATCGACATCGATAGGATCTGAATTTAAGACCTGGTCCTCAGTTTGAGCGTAGGCGAAAGCTGTCGACACAGTCAGTGCTAACGCCAAAAGGGTTTTAGAGTTCATGAATCCTCCTCGAAAAGGAATAGCTAAAATTAATCGGCCCGAACATACACTGATAACGCGTTGTGAAAAAGAGAAAGCGTAATGGTGGGAAAAGATTACAAAAAGTGAAACGGCCTATTTGAACTGACTAACTACCTGTTTCTACGGTTCATCTGGATAACCCTGAACGTTTTGTAGGGCCTGTCGCCTGGATTGCCGGCGAAGAGAACGCGGTAATTTCGGATGGATCCGGCAATAAAGCTGTTGGGATTCTTGAAGAAATACTCCTCCATCCGCTTCTTGAATGTAATTCCCAGGGTGATGGAAACTGCAATCATCAGCAAGTATTCAACCGAAGTCTGGCCTCGCTGGTTCTTCTTTCTCATATCCTTATTATAACCCCTCTATCCCGTAAGCAGCCGCGAGAAGTCCGAAAGACTTATAACGAAAGGGGCCCCAGTACTCAAACCCCTCGATAACTGAATCATTGAGAGAAATCTGAAGCGGGAGGCGCGAAAGCACAGCTGCCTCAGTTTTTCGCTGCTCGCGGAGACCCCGCATATCCAGAGTTACACTCTGGAGACCTCCGAACTGCCAGTCCTTCTTTTCGAAAGGAAGAATTTCCGAGTCTCGGTCAAATGATTTGAGGGTTCCTTCCTGATAAAAATTCGCCTTCGATCCCGGAAGTTCCGGATACGGCCACTCGTAATGGGCCATTTCCCCATTCTCGGTAATAAGAACGCGATA
>JAYVHR010000476.1:0-2922 GCA_043771075.1 Bacteriovoracaceae bacterium | reverse complement strand
CAGGATGCGCAAAAGATGAAAGTCCGCCCCAGTCTGTCAGAACAGAAGGAAGGCCACTCATCTGGGCCTCTGCTACGCTCATTCCGTAATCCTCATCATTATGAACCGAGAGATTCACGAGGTAATCGGCACCAGCGTAAACCGCGCGGAGTTCAGAGTTGGGAACATTCCCCATGAAATGAATCCGTGCGCGCGTACTTTCCGGTAAGTCCGTCAGCAGGCGATGAATTTTCCGAAAGTATTCATTTTCATTTTCCCAGAGATCGAGAAAGTTATCTCCCACATGATCGGCCTGACCGTAGATGTAGAGTCTGCAGTCCGGATTATTTTCCCTGATGAGAAGTTCATTGAAAGCTTTCAGAAGAAGGTGAGTTCTCTTCTGCCGGGAAATTCTTCCGGTGAAGGTAAAGACTGTTGTCTTATCACTCACGCCCCAGGTTTTCCGTTGCGCGGCTCTCTCTTCCGGATGGAAAGAAAAATCTTCTTCCTTCACAGGGAACGGGCAAACGAATGAGGCCAGAGGTGGAGATAAAAGTTTATCGATGAGGTCTTTCTGCCTTTCGGAAGCAACTATAAACTGAACCGGAAAACCTTCCAGAAGACTCCCCAGTTTTGTCCAATAAGAGTAGTAGAGGGTGAAATCTCCGAAAACGTGAAAAATTATCAGTGGCTTCGGCTTCCCGGCGTATTTAGGAAGAAGAAATTTAAGAAAGTGAAAGGGATGAGGTTTATGATCCATGATCACGATCGCATCTGGATTTGACTCGAAGAGATCGTTGACGAGCGTAATTATTGCGCCACTCCAGGTTTCCAACCCGTAGTCAAAATTGAGGAGTTTAACTCCAGGGATTTGTTCGTAGGCCTTATGCAGGTTAAAAACAATTTTCTGGCAGCTGATCCAGGAGGACTCTCTGAATGAAAACACGCAGGCAATTTTAAGCATGGACGTATTTAATCATCGTGGCCCGGGGAAGGTCAATTCTTAAAGAGAAACTGAGTGATATTGTCGGGATGTGTCCAACCAGGAAGTTTCCCTTTATGATACTCAAAAAGGAGTTTTCCATGCGTATGCTTTTACTTGTTACATCTCTGTTCATTTCCCAGTTCGCTCTCGCTCAGAATAATAATAACGGGTTTCTCAAGCCTGAGGAGCAGAAGTACTTTCAGAACGACAGTCTTGATGGAAAAAATAAATGGGAAAGAATCGATGCGAACGTGGCCGAGATCAACCGCCTCCATGGCATGATTGCCGAAATGAAAGCAGAAATTTCGAAGCTCAAGTTTGATGTCGAGGAACTGAAAAAGAAAAAATGAAATTATATTTTGAAACAACGGTCGCGACTCCTTTTGAGACGGTCAAGGAAAACTTCAATGAGAAACTTTTCTCAGCGCTGAAGCCTCCGGGCCCGGGTTTTACCATCAAGCGTTTTGATGGAGTGAAGAAAGGCGACGAAATTCACCTAGAGATCAATCTTCCCTCACTCCTTTCACGAAAGTGGGTGAGTGTTGTCACACATGAAGAAGGTTCAGACAGGGCTTGGTCTTTCGTGGATGAAGGTAAAGTCCTTCCGTGGCCGCTTTCAAAATGGAGGCACGCTCATTGGGTGATCAAGCTCAATGAACGGCATTCCAGAATTATCGATGACATTTTTTTCGAATGCTCACCTGCTTTTCTGAGCTACAGCATTCGTCCTGTACTCTGGGCCGTCTTTGCTGTCAGACCCGCGTTGTATCGGAAATTTTTTAAGGATAAAACGTGAACTTTCTGTTTTTTCTGACCTCACTTCTCTTCACTTTTCCCGTGGTGGCAAAAACAGTTCTCGTCATGGGAGATTCCCTGACAGAAGGTTATAAACTGGCCAAAGAAGAAGCTTATCCCTATCTCATGGAGCAGGAGCTGAAAAAGAAGCATCCTGATCTCAAAATCATTAATGCCGGGATCTCCGGATCGACTTCGGCAAGTGCTGTCCGACGCCTCGACTGGTATATCAAAATAAAACCGGAAATCATGATTCTCGCTCTCGGTGCCAATGACGGACTTCGCGGACTGAAAGTTGAAGAAACGTCGAAAAATCTTGAGGCAGTGATCACCAAAGCGAAAGCCGCCGGCATGAAGGTCATCATGGGGGGAATGAAAATGCCTCCCAATTACGGAAAAGAATATTCAGACAAGTTCAACGGAATGTTTCCGGCACTTGCGAAAAAACATCAGCTCAAATTCATCCCCTTCATTCTCGAAGGAGTGGCGGCAAATCCGAAGCTTAATCTTCCTGATGGCATTCATCCGAATCCTGAAGGGCATAAGGTCATGTCAAAAACAGTCATGAAATTCCTGGAGACAGAACTATGATGAGCGTTATCGGTCTCCGCAAATGTTATGGCTCCGGCGAGGCGCGAGTTGAGGTTCTGAAAGGTCTCGACTTCACGATTCAGACCGGAGAGCAGGTTGCTCTCACCGGGAAATCCGGCTCAGGGAAATCGACACTTCTCTCACTCATGGCAGGACTGGATTCTCCGGATTCGGGGACGATCTCTATTGATCAGCAGAATATTTCTCTCATGAATGAAAAAGATCTCACCACTTACCGGGCCCGCCATATAGGAATTGTTTTTCAGCAGTTCCATTTAGTTTCCACATTAACAGCTCTGGAAAATGTCCTTCTTCCTCTGGAAATCCTGAAGATGGAAGGCGCCCGTGAAAGAGCGATATCGCTTCTTGAAAATGTCGGCCTTTCTCACCGGATGGATCATCTGCCTTCTCAACTTTCGGGTGGAGAAAGTCAGCGGGTTGCTATTGCCAGAGCTCTCTCCACGAATCCCGCCATTCTTTTTGCGGATGAACCAAGTGGTAACCTCGATGAGGAAACCGGCGATAAGGTGATGGGACTTCTCTTTGACCTCGTGAAAAAATCCGGCACCACT
>JAYVHR010000475.1:0-4580 GCA_043771075.1 Bacteriovoracaceae bacterium | reverse complement strand
GCAACGCCAAAATTTACTCCGTTTGACCTAAATTCAGCAGACAAATGCCGGAGAAAATCCAGATAGCTTTCTTCCCACTCGTCACGCCAACCTTTCCTCAGGTGCTGATCCTGTTTAGGAGCATAGATGTAGAAATCACCTCCACAGTTCCTTAAGAAAGACGCATATCCTTCTCTCGACCCGGAGGGCCATGCGGGTCCAAAAAAGCCTTCAACAACACCTAATTTCATTTCTTCAGAATATCACCTGAATCATTGACTGCGCAATCAAGGTTCATTAGAACTGACGGATGAAAAAAGTTCTGGTTATTGATGATGAGTTAGATATTCTCGACAGTATTGAAGCTGTTCTGGAAATCGATGGTTATCAAACCTGCCGCTGCTCTGACCCTCTTAAGGCCATTGAGTTGGTCCGCAAACATCGTCCCGATCTCATTATTCTCGATGTCATGATGCCGGTCAAAACCGGTCCGGAAATCCTTCTGGAAATGAAACAACTTGATGATCTGAAATCGATCCCATGCATTCTCATGAGCGCAGGTACCGCGGCATCTTATGAACAGAGTGTTTATAAATGGGATATCTACATGAAGAAGCCATTTGACCTGGATGACCTTCTCGCCAACGTCAAACAATTAGCCTGACCAGAACTCACTCACATCTTTGATGATACTTCCCGACACTAACTCCCGCGGAGAATCCGTAAACCAATCGAGCGGCATCGACTGACTATAACTCTTCTCAAGGAATCGATCATCCATCAGGATGATAATTCCCTTATCTTTCTCAGATCGAATCACCCTGCCAGCCGATTGCACGGCCTTGGCCATTGCCGGATAAGTGTACGCGTAATCAAATCCTTTTTTATAATTCCGTTCATAGAACTCGCGCATCTGTTCGCGGTCATACTCAAAGCTGGGAAGCGGTGGACCCACGACAAATGCACCAATCAGCATATCCCCGGGGTAATCGACACCTTCTGAAAAATGCCCCCCTTGAACAGCAAAGAGAATCGTCGGAATAGCTCCTGTTCTCAGAACATCGAGCGCACTCTCCACATCGTCATTTTTCATAAAGCGTGGCTGCACCATTAATCGCATACCAGTTGGCGTCTGAAATTCGCGGACAGTTCTTTCCATGAATTCAAAGCTCGGAAAAAGCGCCAGATAATTTCCTTTCTTCACATTGCTCACGCGCTCAATGGTCTCGGCAATTTTCTTTGCACTCGTTTCCCGCTGCGAATACTTGGTCGAGATCTGCGGGATGATCAAAATCTTCCTGCGCTTGTGATCAAAGGGAGACTGAAACTCAGCCGTCAGGAGTTTTTCTGAGGCAAGTCCCGAAAGTTTTGCGTAGTACTCAAAAGGCTTCAGGGTAGCTGAGAAAGCGACTACGTTTTCATAGTTCTCATAACGGGGCTTAATGAGCTCAGAGGCGTCACAACAGGTAATTTTAATTGCTCCCGTATGTCCTTCCGGCCACCAGCTGATAAAGAATTGCGGGTGATCCTCACCATGAATCTGTTCCAGGATGTCCGTGAACTCCGACCAGTAAAAAACTAAACGAAGCACTATATCTCTCGGTTTGATTTCCATATCGCTGTCAAGATAGCGCGACAAAAAACCACGCAGGTTCTCTCTCATTTCAAGAAATGGTTCAAGATCCGGATCGATTTTTTCTTTCTTCTTTCCTTCGGGAGCGAGATCCATGAGAAGGGCCAGGCATGAATCAAGAAGTTCCTCGCCCTCACGGGAGAATTTCTTCTGGAGATCCTGAATTTCCTTTCTCATCTTCTCAAGAGCTAATCCTGATAAAAGTGGCGAATAATATCCCATCGCCCGCGCGGGAAGATTGTGGGCCTCATCAATAACGAGATTCGGTTTTCCTTCTTCCTCGAAACGCACATGCGGAAGTCTTCCCAGAGCACTGCGATTGGCGAAAACATAATTGTAATCGCAGATGACTGTATCCATCTCATCAATGGCTTCCAGCTGGAGCTCAAACGGACAGACCTGATATTTCTCCGCCATGTTTTTCATGACCCTTGCCGAGATTTTCTTTTTCTTCTGGAGCTGGGCCTTGAGATCATGCTTAAAAACTTTATCGTAATAGTCGCGGGCGTATTCACAGTAATCCGGATTACAAAGAGGTTCTGCTTTCATACAGAGCTTGCTCTTGGCCGTGAGGGTAAGCGATTTTACCTGGCATCCTTTTTCCTGGAACTTTTCAATGGCTTCTTCCGCCACCTGTTGCTGGCTGTTCTTGGGAGTGACATAAATCACTTTCTGCCCGCGTGACATTGCTTCTTTTAATGCAGGGTAAAGAACACCCACTGTTTTCCCAAGACCGGTCGGGGCCTGGATCATCATCGGGCTTTTTTCTTCGAGACCCTGAGTGATCGCGGCGATCAACTCTTCCTGGCCGCCTCGTGGCTTATCGAAAGGAAACGGAAAAGTTTCCGCCATTTTTTTCCGGCGAAGAGTTCTTTTCTCGGCCCGTCGGGCATCTTCCACTAATTCTTTCATCCGCCGGTTGAGCCATTTCTCATAGACCACAGGGTTGAAATTTACTTCCCAGTCATAGCTCTCACCATTGCGTGAAGAAACGAGATGGAGCGATAGTTTTGGTTCTTCTCCCGTCTGCACCCAATGCATGTACGCATAAGTCTGGAGCTGGAGAATATAAGGATGATTGTCCCATCTCTCCTGGATCATTTTCCGGAGTTCATGAACATTAAAGCTTGATTTGATTTCTTCGATCCAGGGTTCATCTCCGGGAATCATCCCGTCCATCCGCCCTTCAATCTCAAATGAAAAATCCTCGAATTGAAACTCGTGCGATATGCGTACTTCCGCCAGGTAATCGGGATACTCGCGACGTCTTTTATCCTGAATCAGGCGATGAAGTTCAATCCCCTTCTGGAGACTGTTAGGACCCATTCCTGAATTGGCCTCAATACTTCCGGTGAGGGGAGAAGGAATGGCGAATTCCTGAACTCCCATGAAAATTTTTTTCATATGAGCTGAAGATTGGTCCCGCTCGGGATTCTTTCTATGAGTGGTTTCAGAACTTCTACCGGATGTGCATCAAGACCCAGTCCACGCAGATGTCTCACAAGTGCTCCGTTACGATGCTGAACAAAAACTTTTTTCGCCTGTGTTTCCCGGATCGTGCGATTGAGATCGTTCCAGTCAGCATGATCTGACATCACAAATCCCTGATCGTACTTTCCTCTGCCCCAGCCGCCTTTGTTCATCCAGCCCGAAGCAAATGCAGTCTTATATGGCCCCAGAAATTCTTTCCACTCTTCCGTGAAGATTGAGGGAGGAGCGAGAATCAGTTCACCGTGAAGAATATTTTTTTCAGCGATTCGATCTTTTAAAGTTTTTGTTTTCGCAAGTACTCTCCCCTCATCACGGTAGCATTGCGTGAGTGCCACAATCGTCGGGTGCACGATTACATGATCGACCGGAAACGGAGCAAGCTCTGCGAGAATTCTTTGCGCTTTCCCGAGCGAGTAACCGAAGACG
This sequence comes from Bacteriovoracaceae bacterium, assembly GCA_043771075.1. Taxonomy (GTDB): domain Bacteria; phylum Bdellovibrionota; class Bacteriovoracia; order Bacteriovoracales; family Bacteriovoracaceae; genus Peredibacter. The sequence goes on along the minus strand of JAYVHR010000475.1, from coordinate 1,051 downwards.
ATAGAATTGATCCCCTTCGCTGCGTTTTCTTTCCACCATTCATAAATCATTTCGCCGTGGGGCTGATCTTTCTGCCAGACAAACGATGGTGTGCCGAAAGTAGCCTCAGTGATGAACGCATCACAGGGAACGATTTCAAAGGGCTCACAACTCGGGTCACGGTCACGCTTGTAATCACCACTTGCGACCCAGACCTCACTCCCTTTCTGCACCCGCACTTGTGACGAGCCGAGAATGTGGCCTGCGGAATGAAAACTCACCGTGACATCACCCAGAATAAAACTTTCGCGGTAAGGGATACTTCTCACCACAATATTTTTTCCGAGGCGTGTTCTTAAAAGTTCCACACCGGTTTTTTCCGTGATGTAGAGCTTACTTCCCTTCCTCGCATGATCACTATGTGCGTGAGTGACCACTGCAATATCCACAGCTCTATGGGGATCAATATAAAATCCGCCAGCTTCGCAGAAGAGACCTTTGTCAGTCCATGTAATGAGTGGTTCAGAGGAGAAATGCATGCCGAAATACTCCCACAAACAAAAAATGGAAGCAATCATGCCGGACGCGCTGTCTGTATATTTTCATATTTAAACACACGCTGTTGACGGGGGCGTCCTTCACAGAGGGAGAGCTAACTTCGATAGTTTCACAAACGGAAGGAGTCCCTATGCGAATTCACCATTTAAATTGCAGTACTTGCTGTCCGATGGGCGGTCACTTCATGGACGGTATAACACCCGGAATAGGAGAAGCGAAAATCGTCTGTCATTGTCTCCTCATCGAAACGAATCAGGGACTGGTCCTGGTGGATTCGGGAATGGGCCTCAACGATGTGAAATTTCCTAAAAAAAGAATCAATGCCGCTTTCAGAAATGTTCTTCTGCGCCCGAAACTTCGCGCAGAGGAAACGGCATATGAACAGATAATCGCTATGGGACTCGATCCACGCGACGTCAGACATATTGTTCTTACTCATCTTGATTTCGATCACGCCGGAGGAATTGATGATTTTCCATGGGCCCAGGTACATGTGATGAGATCTGAGAGAGAC
>JAYVHR010000474.1:0-5295 GCA_043771075.1 Bacteriovoracaceae bacterium | reverse complement strand
TGCGCTCGCAAAATTTCAAAGGGTGAGAAAAAATTCTTTTATCTCTGGATCAGCATCATCGGCAATCTTTCGCTCCTTGGTTTTTACAAGTACGCTGTCTTTGCGTTGGTCAACATGAACTGGTTGATGAGCAGCACTGGAAGTACTTATCAGTTTGCGATCCCTGAAGTTCATTTTCCGGTCGGGATAAGTTTTTACACCTTTCAGTCAATGGCCTACATCATCGATGTCTATCGTAACCGGATCGCTCCCGAGAAAAATTTCATACGTTTCAATCTTTTCGTTACTTATTTTCCTCAGCTCGTCGCGGGTCCGCTGGAGAGGGCGGAAAAGCTTCTGCCCCAGCTTTCTGATCCGAAGTTCGAGGCTTCAAAAGTTCCAGGTGCCGTTCTTCTCATCACGTGGGGACTCTTCAAAAAAACCATTGTTTCTGACAGGCTTCATTGGATCATCAAGGATGTTTTCGAATCACCGGAAGGAATGTATTCCGGACTTCACCATGTCTTCGCAGCACTCATGATTCCGTTCCGGTTCTACTGCGACTTCAGCGGCTATTGTGACATCGCCATGGGATGTGCCGCCCTCATGGGGGTTCAGCTGACACTTAACTTTCATGCTCCTTTCTGGAGCAGCAATGTCTCTGAATTCTGGAGACGCTGGCATATAACACTGTATGAATGGTTCCGCGATTACGTTTACGTTCTCTTTGCGAAAGCGGACGGTACATTCAGCTCTTTCCGGAAGTTTATTGCGATCTTTGCGGTCTTTCTTCTGAGTGGTCTCTGGCATGGGCCGAGCTGGACGTTCGTCGTCTGGGGTGCCCTTAACGGGATCGTTGTGGTTCTTCTCACCAAGTCTCAGGATTGGAGAACAAATACTGCGCGTTTTGCCGGCGTTCATTTTCTTCCTCGCCCGTTCCTTTGGATCGTATCAGTCATGCTGACAAATCTCGTGATCGCATTTGGGTGTATTTTCTTTCAGGCGCACAGTATGACGGAAGCCATTTCATTTATCTCGCAGACCATGAGTAATACCTTTTTTCCTGTGACGGGATCTTTCTTTTCGCATTTTCATCAGTATGAATGGGATGCTCTCTATGCGTTCATGGCAGTGATATTCGTCCAGATGGTAGATCTCGTAGAAATCAGGAAATATAAAATTGGGAATCTTTCTTCTTGGCCGCAAGGTCTTGTATGGGCATCGGCGTGGGGACTTGCGATTATCGTGATTTTCTTCGGATACGAAAACAAAACACCTTTCAGTTATTATTATTACTAAGGTTGTATGCGCAGAACTTTTTTAAAACTTGCTCTCTTCGTTCTGGCCGTCTACCTGCCGTGGCTTGCTGTCGTTAAGTTGGCGCGTCCTCGCTATGTCGCTGATGATTTTGCGAGTTGGGTATTAAAGTTCGGCTTGACTGATCTGGACAAAAAAAAAATTGATTCTCCTCACCTCGCCGTAGGTGACTGCCTTGTTCTCGCGGGAGTACTGCCTAAAAAGATTGATCAGAAGTTGTACAATTTCGGGTTGTCAGGGGCAACACCGATAGAAGCTTATTTCTTGCTCAAGCGATACCTTGCTTCCGGAAAAAAAACCGAGCGCGTTTACCTCATGTTCGGGATGACTCATTTCCAGCTGGCGGATTCGCTTCAGGAGTACACTCTTGCTTATGGCATACTGACACTTGAAGAAGAGCTTACCTTATTGAACGATATCCGGATTTATGGATCTCCTGAGAAGGGAAATCCACACTGGATGGAAACGTGGGCCAACAGTGCCCTGACACTTCTAGGGGTAGATTCGCAAACATCTATTCAGGTGAGAAAGCGCCTTTTTACTTCATCTCATGAATACATAAGTGAAAAGCTTGAAACGATGAAGCGTACAAAGGGACAGCATCACTTCGTGGACGAAACCCTCGACCGCTTCCAGCCAGCTCCACTCGTGGACTACCACCACCTCAACTTAAATCCTCTTATCAGTCATTATCTCAGGCAGACCCTCGATCTTCTCCGGGAATCAGGAATTGAAACGATAGTGGATTTTGTTCCCAACAATTCGGTCTCATGGCTGAAGTTCTCACCGGGTTTTCACCAGGAGTGGCAGGATTTTAGGCAAACACTTAAACGGGATTATCCGGAGATTACTCTGGGGGACATCAGTCATTATCCTCCGGAGATGTACGGTGATCACAGTCACATGAATGCAGCAGGTGCAGAGAAGTTCAGCGAGGAATTCCGTCTGCGCTACTATCAACGTGCATCAGAACTGGAACCAATGGCGGCCACACGGAACTAGTTCTTTGAATAGAGTAGGCCACAGTTCAGGAGGTCAGCGTCTTTTTTGAGCTGAAAGATCCCGCGATGTGGATCATGGACTGTGTAACCATCATCTGTGACAGTCACCCAGGGAACCGGAACCATGTTGTCTTTTTCGGATTCAGGAAGATGTCTCATCCCATACGTGCGAAAGAATTCCTGAAGCAATTCATCACGGTAATCCTCGAATATCTGAATGCCTTCGCTTTTTTCATTCTTCGTGAGGTATGAATTTCTGTTAGTGAGAATTTTCTGAAGAAGAGTTGTGACTTCAAGAGGAGCTGATTTGAGATTATTCCTCTCCTCCATCCTCTTCCTGATAGCATCGAAATGTTGATGAATGCTTCGCTCAGAGTAGTAATCCGGCATTTGAGAAGGTCCTACGGAATGATTGACTGAAGCTTCAATAGCGTTTACCAGTTCAGCCACCGAAATATAGGGACCGATATCAGATGATTTTACAGGCAGAAGTTTAACCTGAGTCGGAAAGTGTGCAGGATAATCAGCATGCCCACCCCAGTCAGAAAGAATGACCTGGTGACCATTCAAAAGGCAACGGAATGCGGCCATCCCGAAGTTCTCATCCGAATGGATACTGGGAGCGATAAAAGTCCAAAGCTCACTATCCATGAGACGTTCAATTTCTTCGCGTTTCATGAAACCGTGAAAGAAAACATTTTTGAGCTTAAGTTCCTGACTCAAAGTTTCGAGATCGACCTGATAATCCTTTTCACGCCTTCCCACGAGTGGAGAGCCGTAATCATCTGGCTTACCAAAAAAGTGCAGCTCAAATTTCTTCTTGAGTTGAGAAGCTGCAACGAGGAGTGTGTGCAGGTTTTTCTGCGAACTGATCCGGCCGATAAACGCGAGACGGATGATTTGGGAGGAATTCCGTTGGGGAATATTTTTTTTCACATCAAGGCTGAAGGGTATAATCCGGCAGTCAATATTTTTAAAAATAAGTTCGAATTGTTTTTTGTCGCGCGAACAACTTCCAATGAAAAGATCGTGAGTATTAATCAGCTCGCCAATTCCCCAGTTAAAAAGTGGCCAGCATCCGAATGATGCCAGTCCATGGAGATAGTAAACCCAGGGAGTCTGAATGCTGAGACTTCCCCGAAATCCTTTCAGTACCTGCGAGATCGGGGAATTAAAACATGTGACGACAATGAATTCTGATTTTATTCCGGCCTTCACGAATTGATTCAGGCTTGTATCTTCCGCCATGAAAAAATGGCATTCATAGCTCCGTTCAGCGGCCCATTTTTTCCAGCTGTCTTCGATCCAGGTAATGATTTCTTCCATGCTGACCCAGCCGTAATTCAGTCGACTAGTCAGGATGGTAATACTTTTGGTCATAGAGTTATGATCACCCTGGCCGATTGTTCCCGGTTTTTAGCGGCATCAAAAGCTTCATTTATCTGATTCAGTAAAAAGGTATGTGTAATAAGCTGAGGACCCAAAACGGGAAGTTCGTCTTTCCAGTTCCGGATCGCTTCTTCGAGCGACGCCCGCGTGCATCCCTGAATCCAGTCAATGGATGCCTGTTTTTGAAAGTAACGGTCTGTCCGGACGCTGATCGGTTTAAGATACTTAGCAAGCATGATTGTCCTGAAGCCCCTTTTCCCGAAGTGCTCAAGGAAAGGCCATCCGCCCTTACTTCCCAGGTGATCACCAGATGCGTCTACGATGAATTCCTGTGAGTCCTTCAGCGTCTGGTCAAGCAGAGCTTCTGTCATGTGACGGGAGTTAAGACCAACCGCCTGGGCCCTGCGGATTCGTGATGTGATGACTTCAAGCAAGAGCGGCTCGTACCCGCGCTTTTTTAATACGAGTCCGACAGAAAGTCCTAGAAGCCCGGCCCCGAGAATGAGAATGGGTTGACCGGGTTTAAGATGCTGGCGGGTTTTCTCAAATACGTTTTCTCCGACGGCGAGGATCTCAAACAGAGTTGAGTTTTTATCGGCCGGAACGGGAACCTTAACAAGTGCAGTTTCAGGGAGCTGTGCCGTGGTCCTGAACATCCCATGATTAACAGCAAGAGAATATTTCTTCGCGCAGTCTTCGCTTCCTGACAGACACGCCGGGCAAGTCCCGCAACTGATCATGACGGTCGAAGTGACGAAATCACCTTTCTTTACGGTGGTCACTGCAGAACCGGTTTCCGTGACTTCACCGATCCATTCATGTCCCAGGGAAAGTTCCTTCAGGAACTCAGTCTCAATGCTGCTGAGATCAGATCCGCAAATTCCGACCCATTTCACACGAAGCTTTACGTGATGAGGAGAGCCCAGAGTTTCGGGAGAGAGCTCTCTTAGTTCGAATGATTTTTTTTCTGTGGAGAATATTGCGATGAACTCTTTCATCCATTTTCCTTGAGATAAGACATGTAAGCAGCCTTGTCGATTTTATTGAGGCTTTCAGCAAGGGGCATCAGGACCGGGTTAATTTTGAAGAGATCGGATTTCGGCATCTCCTTCAGATAGTAGTCAAAAACTTCTCTTCTTTTCTCTTCGGGCAAAGTCATGATCGACATGTGTGAGGGAACAAGAAGGAGGATCGTAAAAAACTCGATGCCATTTTTTCCTGCGTATCTGAAAACCTCGGGAAGTTCCTTCCAGTTATCTTTTTGAACAAGAAAATTCCAGCCTAAGACGAAGTCTTTATTTTCTTTCTGTCGTTTCTTCCGATAGCTCAGAAGCTTATCCAGGTTATCCAACGTCACTTTTATTTTTCCCGGAGGTCTGAGTCTTGCGTAAACCTCTTCATTTAAACTGTCGATGCTGACTGAAATTGCTTTCAGGTTAATTCTATCAAGCTTCGCTTCAATAGTTGAATTGAGATTCCAGTACATATTCGTAGTGAAAATCCACTGACATTCAGGGTTGATCTCAGAAATGATATCCATCAGTTTGTAGGTGTCGGCCTGAATGAAAGGCTCACCGGAGAGCATGTCGATTTGTTTAACGAAAGGAAA
>JAYVHR010000473.1:0-5360 GCA_043771075.1 Bacteriovoracaceae bacterium | reverse complement strand
TGGTTTCTTTGCCATGTTAAAAATATCGAATGGTTCATTTGAGTTGAGATCGTCTTTCATGAATTTACGGATAACATTCGCGCGTTCATTGGCGAGAATGACATCCCGGGTTTTCGATTTTTCACCCTCCTGAGGGTATTCACGATCGGCCCACGCGAGTATCTTAATCTCATCGATTTCTCTGCCCGTGCGTGATGCTTTTTTAGCGAGCTCATTCAGGAATTTTTTATTCGTCTCATCGAGAACTGATGTCCCCCGTTCAAACTGGACTGCGGTGTAATGACTGCCTTCGAAACCTTCCGTCGCAATGCCGGAATTTTCAACGCGGCTATCCTGCGCCTTGTGCGAACAGGCGGATAACATGAGTGAAAAGATAAGAATTGCAAAACGATCCTTCATACTGAACCAAGAGGAGCAACAATGGTGCCACACTTTTCCTGTTATTTTTACTGAAAGGGAGACCTAAGTTTGTAGACTTCTGCCTCACATCACTGAGTGGCATCAGATGTGCTCCTTAATTGCCATCCATCAAGGAGGATGTTTATGAATACTCAACAAAAACAAAATGAAATGAAAAAAAAAGGCGTGCAGGTCAATCCATCCCGGGACGTTGATTATGGAGACAAGGAAAAGAAATTATCCGGTGGAGAGGGTGGGCAGATTGATGAAAATGCCCCTGAAGAAATTAATCCATCTGAACTTGATAACAGTGAAGTGGAACTCGATCGCGGAGGCGTGGAATTCGGAGGCGGTCAGGAGCAGGAAGAAGTGAAACCTAACGAGCAGCAAAAGCATTAATCGTTTTGAACGACAAAACCGTTTTCTCTGACATATCCACGAGGCATGGGCATTTTGTCATTCGTTGAAGTGACAACTTGCCCGTTCTTATCCACAGTAATAATCCCGCCATCACCGCCCAATGTTTTTACCAGTGACAGAGTTTCTTCCACCGCAGACTTGAGAGATCGATTGGTATATTCGAGGATCATTGAGATGCGGGCCCCTGCTGTGGCACGGATAAATTTTTCGCCTTCACCAGTGCAGGATACTGCGACAGTCTTGTTATTGGCATAAGTGCCGGCACCGATCACCGGAGAGTCACCGAGGCGTCCCGGATTTTTTCCAAAGAGTCCGCCGGTAGAAGTGGCCGCTGCGAGATCTCCGCAGCGATCGAGGGCCACAGCACCGACAGTACCGTAATGAAATTTTTCTTTCGTCATGGGAGCTGAGCTCACGAAATAATCTGAGCTCACCATATCGAGACCGAATTCTTTCGCTTTGGCCGAGGCACCTTCGCCCACCATGAAGACGTGTTTTGTTTTATCTTTCACCATGCGTGCCAGACGAATAGGATTCTTCACATCTTTCACACTGCCAACGGCCCCCGCCGCCATGGTTTTTCCATCCATGATCGAAGCGTCGAGTTCCACTGTGCCTTTATTGGTGCGTGTTCCGCCTTTACCGGCGTTAAAAAGTCCTGAGTCTTCCATTGCCTCGACTGAAGATTGAACGACGTCCTGGGCGATAGCACCGCCTTTCAGCGCCTCGTGTCCTTTCTTCAGGATATCCACCATTGCCGCTTTTTGTTTTTCATTGGCGTTGTAACCAACACCCCCATGAAGAACGAGCGTGAACTTCTTCTGATTGCAGTCAGCACGCGCGGAAAAAGAGATAAGAAGGGGGAGGGTGAGAAGGATTTTATTCATGGAAGAAGTCTACCAAGTTAGCAGACTTCTTCCACGGGAAAATTATTTCTGAGAAACAATTTTCTGCATAACTGAGAACGTAGCTGGCGAGACGAGGTCTTTCACTTTGCCCCAGGCAGAAGCTGAATCAGCTGCTGAAGGCTTTTCAATCTTCGAGAGTTCAGCTTTTACGTCAGCTACCAGCATATTCGCCTGGTCGATTTCTGAATGATAGGCAGCGAGATCAGAAGCACTTACATTGAGTGTCGCTGCTTCAGTTGAATTCAATTCGCGGAAAGCGACCTGCTGTTCTCCATCGAGAACAACGAGACCAAGAAGAACGATCGGAGCGAGAAGTAAAATTGTGAGACCAGCGCACAGACCGCTGCTATCACCACGACAACCATGAAGAGTTGAGAGAGTGACAACTCCCGCACCACCAGCGATCACGATTCCTACGATCAATACCGGCGTAGAGACTGCGGCACCAATAGCAGCTTGTGAAGGCTTACTGTGTGTCAGGGTCACGACAGTTAATAGAAGAGCAACGAATAGTCTTAGTGATTTCATGAGACCTCCCGGTCGATTTAAAGTGGCCGGAATCTACCACCAAATCGGACCGGGAGATAAAAGCGTGTAATTTAGAAAGGATTAATCGAGGAGTTCAGGATTCAGGAGCTGAATCTTCGGTTTCACGAAACGGTGAGCACGGGCCTTGATCTCTTTTAAGATCAATTGGCTCTTAGAGAAGAAGTCTTTCCCGTGCTTATCGCACGAGAATTCATCCAGAAGAAAATTCACTTCTGTCTCGAGCTGATTATTGCTCAAGGTCTTCAGGTACTTTTCAAAGCTTTCTACTGAGCGACGGAGTTCTTTCAATTCTTTGAAAGCTCCGAGATCAACTACGTTCACGTTAGACATTGGCCCCTCTTTAATTTTGAACCTTCGCCGTCCTGGCAGATTCCTCTCATGACAATCGCAAATGACAGGCCAGCTTGCCGTCACATGTTCACGATGTCGTTATGGAAAAGCTTATAAAGAGTTTGTGGGGTCCTCGACAATGAGGGGAGGTCGTTTTCTTCATTTATTGTAAAGATTACCGTTCACACGGTGCCCAAAGCTGAACAATTTACCGGCGTTACAGGGTAAAAATTGGTGACACAAGGCACCCATTAAATAAAAAAGGGGCCACTAGGGCCCCCTTTAATGTCACCGAACATTTTTGTCGGGTATTACGCGTTCTTTTTAAACCAAGTTTTTGAACCGACTGGATCTGGCTTCATCGTGTCTGAACCTTTCTTCCAGTTTGCAGGGCAAACTTCGCCGGACTTCGCTGTGTGCTGGTAGGCCTCAACGAGACGGAGAGTTTCATCAACAGAACGACCGACTGAGAGGTTGTTGATCGTTGAGTGCTGGATGACGTTGTTGTCATCGATGATGAAAAGACCGCGAAGAGCGACACCTTCATTCACGAGAACTTCATAGTCACGGGCAACTTTCTTATCGAGATCGGCGATGATCGGGAACTTTACTTCACCGAGACCACCATCCGAGCGGGGCTGTTTTGTCCAGGCAAGGTGAGAGAAATATGAATCTACTGAACAAGCGAGAAGTTCGCAGTTCATGGCCTTGAATTTATCAGCAGCATCAGAGTACGCAATGATCTCTGTTGGACAAACGAAAGTGAAGTCGAGTGGGTAGAAGAAAAGAACTTTCCATTTCCCTTTGTAGTCATCGAGAGAGATAGATTTATTTGCGCCATTAACAAGAGCGTCTGCCTTGAAATATGGTGCCGGATTACCAACGAGACGTGCCATGTGAGGACTCCTTCTCAAAAATGAGTGTTTAGATCAAAGTCATTTGACTGTTATGGACCACAAGAATCTAGTCTCGAAGGACTTATTTTTCAAGACTATATGACCCAAAACCTTGATCTATGACAAGAAGTGCCCATCTTGGATAAAAGGCCGCAAAGACTTAAAATTTAACCTCAAGAATGGACGCGAATTTTCCGATAAGCCTGTCAAAAGGACTCAACATTTTCCGTCAAAAAGGACCAGCATGACTACTCCTATGGGCTACATTCCCAATCCCATCGTTATTGAACAAACCGCCCGCGGTGAGCGCCAATACGATATTTACTCGCGACTTCTCCTCGACAGAATTATTTTTCTCGGTACCGAAGTGAATGATGTCGTGGCCAACCTTCTGGTTGCACAGATGCTTTTCTTAGAGCAGAGTGACCCTGAAGCTCCGATTCATTTTTATATCAATTCCCCGGGTGGATCGGTTTACGCCGGTCTCGGAATTTACGATATTATGCAACATGTGACGTGCCCGGTTTATACGTACTGTGTAGGTATGGCGGCTTCTATGGGATCGCTGCTTCTCCAGGCAGGTCACCCGGCCCACCGTTACGCTCTTCCGCATGCCCGGATCATGATTCACCAGCCGCTTGGTGGTGCTCGTGGACAGGCAACGGATATTGAGATTCAGGCGAGAGAAATCCTTGATCTCAAGAAGCAATTGAACAATATTTACGTGAAGCACACCGGACGCACGTATGAAGAAGTAGAGAAGGCTTGTGATCGTGACAATTATCTCGATCCGGGTCGCGCGAAGGAATTCGGACTGATTGATAACATCATCATTCCGAAGGGCAAGACAATTAAGAAAGAGACTAAGTAATAGCGAAAGCGAAAAAAGGCGAATATGAGCAAAGAGAAAGGCGGATCTTACGGAAGCTTGAACTGTAACTTTTGCGGGAAATCGCAGAAGGAAGTTAAAAAGCTTATTGCTGGTCCAGGTGTTTACATCTGTGACGAGTGTATCGAACTCTGTAATGACATTATCTACGAAGATTCGGTCAAAACAGTTGCTAAAACTTCTACGGATAACGTTCCGAAGCCTCACGAGATCAAGGCCCACCTTGATCAATACGTGATCGGCCAGGATCGTGCGAAGAAAATCATTTCAGTAGCGGTACACAACCATTATAAGAGAATTTCTTATAAGGCGAATGCACGTGAAGATGAAGTGGAACTCGCTAAATCGAACATCCTTCTCGCAGGACCAACTGGTTCGGGTAAAACCCTCATCGCTCAGTCACTGGCGAAGTTTCTGAACGTGCCATTCGCGATTGCGGATGCAACGACTCTGACTGAAGCTGGTTACGTAGGTGAAGATGTCGAGAACGTTATTCTTTCTCTTCTCCAGAACTGCGACTTCGATGTTGAGCGCGCTCAGCGCGGAATCGTCTACGTGGATGAAATCGATAAAATTGCCCGTAAGTCGGAAAACCCTTCTATTACCCGTGACGTTTCGGGTGAAGGTGTTCAGCAGGCCTTACTCAAACTCGTGGAAGGCTCTGTTGCTAATGTTCCTCCGAAGGGCGGACGTAAGCATCCTCAGCAGGAATACATCCAGGTTGATACGAGAAACATTCTCTTTATCTGTGCCGGTGCCTTCGTGGGTCTCGAGAAGATTATTGAGAAACGTATGACGAAGTCGAAGTCAGTAGGACTTACTTCTGTGAATACGAATAAAGAAGAAAAAACCCATCTTGAAACACTCGGCGCCATTGAGCCGGAAGATCTGGTGAGATTCGGACTTATTCCGGAATTTATCGGTCGTCTTCCAGTGACAGCGATGCTTGAAGAGCTTGATGAGTCAGCT
>JAYVHR010000472.1:0-3405 GCA_043771075.1 Bacteriovoracaceae bacterium | reverse complement strand
AGGTTTCTTTTCAGGTAATCATGTCCGGGCTGAAGAATTGTGTCCAGCGGAAGACTAGCGCTCAGTTTTCCCACAGTCTGGAACAAAAGATCGACATTTCCCCCGTTTTTACAGTTTCCGACGCCGGCATTGAAAAGCGTGTCTCCGGAATAAAGAACCGGAGATTCTCCCGCGCACCGCCATACAAATACCTTGTGATCCATCGTATGGCCGGGTGAAGAGATAATTTCGAGGGAACTTTTACTGTCGAGATCAAGTTTTAAGACAGAACTCAGGTCTTTGACCGGAGCATTGAAAGTGCGTACCAGTTCCTCATTTCCTCTGATGTGATCAAAATGAGAGTGAGTATTCAGGATTCCCTTTAACGTGAGGCCTTGTTTCCTGATATAATCCGAAAAGGGTGCCGCCTCCCACGGATCAATCACCCAGGCATTTCCGGTCACATCATCAAAGATGAGGTAACTGAAATTCCTGAGATTATTTTGGGCGTAAAATCTTTCAAAGCGAATCATTATGGAAATTATCCTCGTTTATTACTGTCAGGTCATCTTTCTTTCATTCATTGTGATTAATCACCTCTGGGAAATATATCTCTCCCAAAGACAACTGCAAGCTTTGCATGATGGAAGAGGAAGTGTTCCGGCCGAATTTGAGAATGTCTTAAGCCTTGCTGATCACCAGAAGGCAATTGCCTATGGTACGTCACGACTTCATCTTTCGCAGTTTCACCTGATCTGGGACGCTGCACTTCTTTTTTACTGGTTTCCTTTCCGCGGACTCGAGAGGCTCTACCTCGCCGTCCCGGGTGTAAACATACATAAGGAAGTTATCTTTCTGTTGTCGCTCATGGCGATTCAGATGTTACTGAACCTGCCATGGAGTCTTTATTCAACTTTCGTCCTTGAAGAAAACTATGGTTTTAACCGTACGACATGGAAACTCTTCCTCCTCGACCGGGTGAAGGGAATGGTTCTGGGTGCAGCGATCGGTATCCCTCTCCTTTACGCAGTGATGATTTTCTTTGAAGCATTCCCGCGCACGTGGTGGCTCGCTTCGTTTCTTCTCCTCACAGCTTTCCAGTTCGCGATGGTCTGGGTTTATCCGAGATGGATTGCTCCCCTCTTTAATAAATTCCGTCCCCTCGAAGAGGTGGAACTGAAAACCGGAATCGAAAAGCTTGTGACGAGCGCGGGGTTTGTAGCGAAGGAAGTGTATGTGATGGATGCTTCGAGAAGAAGCTCTCATGGAAATGCTTATTTCACCGGTTTTGGAAAAAGTAAGCGGATCGTTTTCTTTGATACTCTTTTAAGCACTCTCGCTCCGAATGAAGTTTTCTCGATTCTCGCTCATGAGCTGGGGCATCTGAAACTGAAGCACATTCCAAAGTCACTCGTGACAGGTGTGATTCTTTCATTTGTTGGTTTTGCGCTCATGGGTTATCTCGCGCAGAAGCCGGAGTTTTACGCCGGACATTTCGTGAAGATCATTTCCCCCGGAGCACTACTCGTTCTTTTTACAATGGCGACACCACTCTACACCTTCTGGTTTACGCCACTTTCATCATGGATTTCGAGAAGAAGAGAATTTGAAGCAGATGCTTATGCGGCCGGAGAAACTGGATCAGAGGGACTCATCTCGGGATTACTGAAACTGTATAAGGAAAATGCCAGTCCCGTGATCACGGATAAAATCTACTCTGCTTTTTATCACTCGCATCCTCCGGCACTGGAACGGGTGAAGAGATTAAAAAGTATCGAAGGAAAGACCAGTTAAGGATTCTCTCAGGAACTGAATATAAGGCTTTCTCCACTTATCCACTTCATTGTGGAGCTCGTGGAATGCGCCATCGAAGATTCTGAGCTGCGCACTTTTCTCGACTTCCCTGAAATATTCAATCGCCAGTTCTGAGCTCACAATGCTGTCACCGGTTCCGCACGCGACATAGAGCTCACATTCAACTCTCAGAGGTCGGGAGAAAACTTCACGCGAAAGTCGGAGAATTTCAAAAAGAAGTTTCGTGTGAATCTTCTTGTGAGTGAATTCATCCTTGATATAGGCATCAAAAATACGGCTGTCATGCGAGAGCTTCCTGAGATTCAGAAATCCTGCCAGTGGAATAGTCGGAGTTTTGCAAAGTGCTTCGAGAATCATCGCCGGAGCACTCGTAACAATCGGCCCGAGCAGCCCGGGAGCTCCCACGAAGGGAGAAGAAAGAAAAACTTTTTGCGGATACTGGTCTCTCTTCACCGTGTTCTGCATGTAGCCCGCAGTGACGAGTGCCCCCATCGAATGACCGAACAGGACATAGTCACGGAGATTGAATTCTTTCCTGAGATAGGCCAGCACCACATCAAGATCACGGAAAAAGTCCCTGAAATCTTCCACAAAGGCAGGTCTTCCCCCGCTTTTGCCATGGCCCCTCAGATCATAAATAGCGATATTGAAATTCTGCGAGAAGAGCTTCAGCATGTACTCATGACGGCCAAGATGCTCCCCAAGACCGTGAGAGACAATCAACCATTTTGAGTTGCCGTTTTCACGCACTAGGCATTTCAGGGGTGTGCCGTCGAAAGAAACAATGTCCCGGTATTCGTTATTCATAAAAACCTGCTATAATTTTAACCATGTATTGCCCGGTATGCTTTCAGAACACGCTGAAAATCCGCTCGAATGGAGTGGTGAAACTTGCGTTCAATAACAAATCCCGGAACACTTCACTCTTTACCTATAATCTCCAAAAAGAGACCCATGAGCAACTACTCGCAAAGCTCAGGGAGAAAATCGTCGACTGGATGAGTTTTTACTCAGAATTCGTCAACAAGACCCCCATCAAGACGTTTGAGTGCTACTCCGGAGACTTCGTCTGCACGAACAACTGCAAGATCGACATGCTGAATACAAAAGTAAGTGTGGTGAACCTGATCTACTCCGCACAGGAAGTGAAGAGTATGCTGAAGGAAGAAGGCAAGAAGTTTGGTGTCGAGATTGAAGTCGTCTTTAACTAAAACGGCAGTTCTGCGCCGATTTCAAAATCAAGAAATCCCTTCAATTGAAATGTCTCAGGAACTTTCCCTGCATCAATGAAGGCGTCAATCCGGTTTGAATTAAACTTCTGAAGAAAAGGAACGAGATTTGCTTTCTCCACTTTGATATCAAGGCAGATAGACGGATTACATTCTTCAATCTGTTCCACTGCCAGATTGGCATCGATAAATTCCGCATCCCGGGATAATTGCGACTCAAAAAGCTCTTTGTAAACTCCGCCTCTCTTCAGCTCAACCAGAATGACGTTATCAAGAGCTTTCATGTTTTCTACGGCATTACCGTAACCAGCTCTGGTATCAAAGAAATGATATGTTTCTCCCGGGCGCTGAGTGCGGATCATGTACATGATTCCCCGCTCAT
>JAYVHR010000471.1:0-2191 GCA_043771075.1 Bacteriovoracaceae bacterium | reverse complement strand
CCCTTCAATTCATATGTTCTTTCAAACTGAGTCAGTATCCGGCAAACCTCTTTCAGGCGATCGCTTTCCTTGTACGCAAGATTATCGAGACCGCTCAATTCGTGATGTCCCTCAATATGCGAAACGAGAAACGCCATGGCCGGAAATAAATCCAGGCAATCCTTCATATTTAATTTTACCAACGCAGATTTTAACAATGGATAACAATTAATACTATCGGGCGACGTTGAGATGTACCCGATTGCGCGGAGGACAGTTATGATTTTTGAATCGGCCTGCAGAGGATCTTCCTTAAGGTCAGGGAGAGACATTTTCTGATTAAGTGCTGCAAAGGCGATAGGAAAGGCTGCACTACTCCAGTCCAGTGGGACTGTATAAGAATCACTTTTTTGAAAATGATCCTTTAGTGGAGCATTCATTTCCCAGTAGCTTTCTGAGCTATTGAGATTCACGGGAATAATTTCACAATCGTTCAGAATTAGTTCAAAAGCTGTCGCAAATTGCGTCGTGCGGGAACAATCCACTTTAAGTGTGGCTGGGATTGCAATAGGCCCTTGAATCATCAGAGCATCATCATTCAGTTCAGCTTTTGCGCCCAGAAGTTTTACGGTATCAAGAAATTCCTGCCATGGCCTTTCTTTCAGGCGCTTTCCGAGTTTCAGCGTGTAGCGATTTTTTCCCAGGAGAAGCAGGGCCGCAAGAAATCTTGCCGTTGTCCCGCCCTCCCCGACAGAAATTTCTTTGTCACCGCTTTCGCATTGAGGAAAATTATTTCTAACGGTGAGAGAATCTTTTCCTTCAATAATAAGTCCAACTTCTTTCAGAGCATTGATCAGATGGATGACATCTGTCGCCCGTGGAAGATGATGAATTGTGACCGGTGATTTTTTTATGGCAGCGAGGATCAGGGCGCGATTGGCGTAGGATTTTGAGGCCGGAACATTTACTGAGTCAGGTAAAAGACCCTTCTTAATCTTCAAAGTCGACATGCTTATTCATCCGGAGCTTGAGATCATTCAATGAAATCGTTTCAACATACGGCTGCCCCGGACTTTTCACCTGAATGAGTTTCACCTGGTCACCGGTTCTTTTCTTATCTTTCTGGATGTATTCAAATATTTTTTTCTTATCGAAGCCAGCATAACTTTTCACCAGCAGTTTATCCCCCGGGAGAGCGAGAGCATTCAACATTTTCCGGAATGCTTCGAGAGCAGCCTTCTGATCTGACATTTCGAAAAGATATTTCAGTCCCATGAGAACGGCGAGACCATGCGGGATCATAAGCGTAGATTCGAAAGCATGCCCCAAGGTATGTCCCAGATTCAGAAAGATGCGATCTCCTTCTTCTTTGAAATCTCGTTTAACAACTTCCATCTTATAAGTGGCACAAGCCGCTGCGATTTTACCCATCTCTTCCTTATCAGTGATGAGCTTAAATATTTCCTCTGAAAGAAGACCATATTTTACAATCTCACCCTTGCCGGAAAGCCAGTTCTCTTCATCGAGAGTGGAAAGGAAATCTTCGCAGAGATATACTTTTTCTGGCTCATGAAATGCACCCGCAAGATTTTTGCCCGCGGGAGTATTCACGGCGACTTTTCCTCCGAGGGATCCATCCACCATCGCGAGAAGTGTGGAAGGAACAGCCATCCACGAAATTCCACGTAAAATTGTGGCGGCGACAAATCCACCGAGGTCGGTCGTGGCCCCACCACCAAATACATAGAGGACTGATGAGCGATGAATGCCGGCCTTGAGAAAAAATTCCAGCGCATCACTGTAGGTCGCGATGTTCTTATCTTCTTCCGGTTTTTTGATCCAGAAGACGGTAGTGGAAAACTGAATCCACTGTGGCAGATGATTTTTAATTTTGTAGTCAGCTATCGCATAGAACTCGCCGTCCTGGAGATCATCCAGCACTTTGAAGAGTTCGGGCTTGTTGACGTAAATGAGCTCTGAAGGCATAAAGAATCTTACCAGATTTCGAAGGGGAAAATGAAGTGAGCCTTGAATGGTTTTCAAGATTAAAGGAATACGACTCCCTTTCGCGCTCCCGCCTGGGGCACCTCAACTCGATTAAAGAGCAGGAGAAGCGCACCCTGGCCCTTTCCACCAGGCAATCAGATAATTTGGCGCAGCTCTCAGTTCTCAAGTCTGACTACATCCGTCTCCAGCAATCACTCCATGAAAT
>JAYVHR010000470.1:0-7718 GCA_043771075.1 Bacteriovoracaceae bacterium | reverse complement strand
TGCGGTCCCATCTTTTCTTTGAAGGCCCGAGCGGCCATGTCGTTTCCTGAATATGTCGCTATGACGGTAGCACCGGCGGCGAGAAACGCAGAACTGATCCCTGCTCCGATTCCTCTGGTTCCTCCGGTCACGATCACATACTGGTCTTTAAAATCAAACATGGTTCACCTTTTGATGCAGATAAGATTCGATGGCGTTTGCCTGAATGGCACCATAATTGGCGGCCCCAAGCCATCCGGACATGATGATCCCGACAGATCCTGCGTGGAATAGACCCGGAAGTTCCTTATGGAGATTCATAGAGACTTCGAGACCTTCAAATTTTGTCCCGAAAGAAGTTCCTTTCGGATGAAGAGTGTAACGTTCAACGGTGAGCGGAGTTGCTGCCTCGATGATATCCAGCTGGTTTCTGATTTCAGGAAGAAATTTTTCAAGACCTTTGATTGTCTCTTCGATCATGAATGCTTTTTCTTTCGCATAATCTTCAGGTGAGAGTTTCTTCCAGTCTTCGTAACGGCAGTTGGTGGAAGAGACAATTGCGACTCTGCCATTTTCCACCTGAGGTCTGGTGTCTTCCGGATAGTAAACCGAGAAGGTGCGCGAGCTCACTTTGAGATCAAGAAGTCTTTCCGGATCGTAAACCGGATGCGACGACGTAAAAATGAGATCGCCGATGTGCGGAATACGCACTCCCTCTTTCAAACCCATGTAGACCTGGGCACTTGATGTGTTCAGGCGGACGGCCCGGGCCTTCTGAACATACTCCGGAGAAAACTTGTCTTCCCCTACGAGTTCCAGAACAGTGGACTTAATGTTTCCGTTGGAAAGAACTGTTTTGGCCTTAATTTCTTTGCCATTTAATACGACACCCGTGGTTACACCGTTTGTGACAATGATTTTTTCAACTCGCGCCTGCATCTTTATATCAACATTGTTTTTCAGGAGCTCATCTCTCATCTTGGTGATGAGAAAATCCGTTCCACCCTTAAAGGTATAAACACCCTTGCTCATGAAATTCGAAAAAACGATTCCGTACGTAATCGCCGGATCTTCCAGCGTGGATCCATTCGCATAGGTGATTGGTTCCATCAGGAATCGGACCACATCATTCCTGCCGGGAAAAAACTTATGAAAAAGATCGCGGTTAGTCTCAGCAGAGTTGTCGTAAAAATTCATGGAGGCCAGATGAGCGAAGAAGGCATCGACTGTTTCTTTCGGAATTCGGAACTGTTCGCGAAGTACGCTTGAGTAATGCTCTTTCGTGAAATCGGTCTGCACTGAGAATTGAGGATTCACAAAACGCACATCTTTCAACTGAACAATCGAGTCGGCAATTTCACGGTTCCAATATTTCCTGCACGTCTTGATCATGCCGGCGGGAAACCCGTGAAGGGAAACATCAAAAACATGTTTCCGGTCGTCCCGGAAAAACCATGTCGCAAATCCGCCCAGCTTATTATGAGATTCCAGAAGAAGAACTCGATGAGAATTCCGGCCCAGGATATTGGCCGCCGTCATCCCCGCAAGTCCCGAACCAATGATGATGACATCATAGTCCTGGGTGATTTCATCGCGGGTTTTATAGAGCATTTCGTGTAACCTTGCGCTGCATAATTCTGATGTGTATTGGCCACGAAAGATTAGATGAAACTCCCGAAAAAGTCATGATTTGCATTACAATAAAAGCATTGTTCAACTTTGAGGATATTCCTATGAAGTTTCTGCGCTATCTCCAGCTCACTCTGGGTCTTGATTATCGTTCGATGGCCCTCTATCGCGCCCTCATGGGAATCATCGTGATGGCCGACGTGGTTTACCGTTTGCCTAATCTCACGAATTTTTACACAGATATTGGTCTCGTTCCCCGCGCTACTTTTGTCGGCGAAATGGCGATGCCGTGGTCGTTTTCCCTTCATCTGGCCAATGGATCATTCTTTTTCCAGGCCTTTCTTTTTGCTATTCATTTTATTTTGGGACTTATGATTTTTTGTGGATATAAAACCCGCTGGGCCTTTCTCGGGGCCTATATCATGGCCGTTTCTGTTCATAACCGTAACTGGATGGTGAATAACGGCGGCGATGATGTTCTCCGGAGTATACTTTTCCTGTCTGTTTTCCTTCCGACAAACCGCTGGTGGTCAGTGGACTCAGCACTCACCAAAGAAGAAAAACCATCGGGGAGTTATCTCTCGACATGGGTCATCGCCATGACCTTCCAGTTTTTCGTGATTTATTTTGTGAGTTACGTTCTGAAAGATCATCCGATCTGGAGAAAAGATTTTACGGCAGTCTTCTATGCCCTGAGACTGGATATTTTCACAACTCCACTGGGACATTTTCTGAGGAATATTCCAATCACCGGAAAAATTTCCACCGCCTATACCATTTATGCTGAATGGCTGGGGCCGGTAATCCTTATCATTCCATTTCTCTTTGGCCGCTTCTGGTGGATCTCCAGACTTTTTGTCGTCCTTCTTTTCATAGGACTTCATGCCGGCATTGCGGCCACGATGTATATCGGGCTCTTTCCCTATACCTGTATGTTCATGTGGCTTATTTTTCTTCCGGGTCCGGTCTGGGATAAAGTCCTTGGTTACTTCCGAAGAAAAAATTTTGGAAAGCTCACCATTTATTTCGATTCGGGTTGTGGCTTCTGCAAGAAATCAGTTCATCTCATCCGTGAATTCACTCTTCTGTCGGAAGTGAAGATCCTCGAAGGGCAATCGGATTCATCCGTTCACAAGGACATGGAGAAGCATCACTCATGGGTTGTGGTGAACTCGAGCGGGGAGAGGTTCTTCCGCTTTGATGCTTTTCGCGAGATTGTCCGTCACTCACCGCTTTGTTTCTGGAAATACCGCATTCTTTCTTTATCACCAGTGCGCGCTTTGGGCGGAAAAATTTATCTCTGGGTATCAAATCACCGCGAGTTCATGGGGAAGTTCAGTCAGTGTCTCGAATGGATTGAGCCGAAGAAATCTTTTCTCGCGGTGACAGGGCTGCGGGAACTCTTTGGCGTGTTTATTCTTCTCACTCTCATTAACTGGAATCTTACGACAGTAAAGAAGTTCAAATATTCTTCGCCCTTCTTTGAAACGACAACCAGGTTTCTTCATCTCTATCAGGAATGGAATATGTTTGCTCCGTTTCCTAAGATGGATAATGCGTGGATTGAAGTCGTGGGAATTCTCGGTGACGGGTCAACGATGGAAATTCTCACCGGGGACACTGATGTTTATCGCGTGAAAGACCAGGACTTTGCGAGAAATGTTCAAAGTGAGCACTGGAGAAAATTCTATCTCAATGCCACATCGAGAACGGACTATCTCCGCTATTATGGCGGGTTTTTATGCCGTCTCTGGAATAACCGCATGATCAGAAAAAAAGATACGACACTCCGTAAAATGGAAATCATCACTTACTCCCAGATGAATCTCCCGAATGGTGCCCGCGGTGGAATTGAGCGGAAACTTTCCTGGAAGCACTGGTGTTTTGATGAGGATTACAAACGCGAAGCGGGCCAGGTTCGATGAAATTCACGAATCCCTTTCGTGCACCTGATCTCTCTCACATTCCCGGCCCCCGGGGACTCAGGTTTATCTCTCACATGTTTCATTATCAGCGCGACTCACTGGGCGCACTCGAACGCGCGTACCGTGAATATGGCCCGGTTGTCAGTTACCCCTGGCCCATCAGTACGATTATTCTTTATGACTTAAAGACCATCAAAAAAATCCTGATCGATAAGGATCAGATTTATGGCAAAGGTACGCAGACGGATCAGATGAAGGCGGTTTTGGGTGAAGGACTCGTGACAAATTCCGATCGCCCGAGCTGGCTCCGAAACCGCACAGTTGTTTCGCGCGAGATGAGTTCCCGCGCTATCAAGGCCTATGCTCCTATCATGGAAGAGTTTTCAAAAAATGCCTGCGAAATTCTGCCGGATATGAGTGATGTCCTCGTCACCGAATTTTTGCGGAAGCTTACTTTCCGGATCGCCGGCCGGGTTCTTCTTGGTGCCAATCTCACTGATGAAGATTCAGAGGCGGTGGATTCCGCCGTGTTATTTACTGCCCGCATGGCCCATGATCATATGTTCCAGCTTCTTCCTGTTCCTTATTGGATTCCTGTTCCGAAGAATCGTGAATTTCACCGTCATCTGGGGAATCTCGATCGGGTTGTTTATAAAATTATCCGGGAAGCAAAATCCCTCGCTGTGACTGAGCAGATGAGTATCGCCGCGAGGCTTGTCAAGAGTCGTCATCCTGAAACGGGTGAGGCGCTGGATGATAAGACGTTAAGAGATGAAGTCACGACACTTCTTATCGCAGGTTATGAAACGACTTCTTATTCCGTGAGCTGGATACTGGGGCTTCTCGCTCATCATCCGGAAGAGCAGCAGGCCATTCAGCTGGAAGGTGAAAGCGAACTTCCGCTTGAATCGATGGAGTTTTCCAGGACTCATCCGCGCCTTTACCGCGCAATTCTAGAAGGCATGCGTCTCTACACCGCCATCCCGATGTCTTCGCGACGTTGTTTTGGTTCTGATCAATATCTCGGTTATCCGGTGCCACCCGGGACGAGTGTGGTCATTCCAGTCTGGGTTATTCACCGGCATAAAAATTTCTGGGATGATCCGGAAACATTCAGGCCTTCGCGCTTTGAGAATCTCGATACCAGTAATATCGATCAGTATATTCCGTTTTCCAAGGGTGCCCGCCGTTGTGTGGGGGAACCATTTTCACTCGTTGAAATCGGAATTATCGTGCGGGAAGTCCTCCGGAATTTTACTCTTACTCCAAAAGAAAAAAAACTTCCTGAGCCACTTGCTCACGTGAGTCTCAAGCCCCGGACCCCTCTTCTTCTCAATTTTCAAAGGCGGCAGGCGTGAAAGAATTCCAGCGTAAAGTTGCCGAACGTCTGACAGGTGCAGTGGAAAAGAATCTTATCTGCAGGATTCAAATTCTCTCCACCATTGTTTTTCTTCCGATGGGTATGGTGTTTTTGTATTTCCGTGAATACGCCCTGGCGGTGATGTTTTCATCCGAGGCACTTGGCCAGCTTTTCATGGCAGGGGATAATGTCAGGACCTTAAAAGAGGGTGACGACAGGTACCGTTACCTTCCGGCGACAACATCAGGAAAGATTTCTACAATCATTTTCTCTGTGACTGTTTTTTCACGGTTTATTCTGGCGGAATTTTTTGTGACAGGAATGGTAATGATGAGTCTCATGATCCTGGGTGGATTTTTCTGGAAACGTCCGGAAGAAAGCGGCGGGCCCATTCTCGCCATTTCCGCTTTTTTCCTGAGTACCGTGGCCTTTATGAATGGCGGAGTAGCACTCGGAATCTTTCAGCTTCTCTACGCCATGCTACTCGTAATGGGTGTCGCATTTTTCCGGGCATCCCGCGGAGAAGTGATCAATATCGTGTTGTGGGCAGTGTATTTTTTCACTTTCTTCGCTTCACCCCAGACGTGAAGATCAAAGTAATTCTTTAAAACACTTACTTCCGGATGTCTCATGTTTAACATTTCGACGTTGAGATGCTGAGGTTTGATGGTAAAATACCGGGCCTCAAAGCGGTGGCCGGTGAGTTTTGCCGGATTAAAAACGTTGAGCCTCACGTGATGGTTCTTGTGGAAGTAGCCGCCAAAAGTGACAGCGTTGGCAAAGCGGTAATAGGCATTGTGATTCAGGTTCACGATCTCAACAGATCCGTCAGCGTTGTCACGGTGACAGACGTAATTAATGTGAGCAAGGATCCCGTAATTGGCGAGCAACGCAGGTACATAGAAAAAGGTAAATAACTCGGGCCCGAAAAACTTGTACCAGAGGATGAGTTTCAGCCCGAGGTTTAAGTGAAAGAAAACAACCTGAGCATTCATGATATTTTCATAATTCTTTTTCTGCCCGTGCATCTCGCGCAGCCACCCCTTGGTTGCGACTATCATGTAGCGCATAGGTGCAGAAAGGAAGACAAAGAAATTCATCTCACCCGGATGAACCGGATCGTGCTTCTCATCCGAGAAGCGGTGATGAAGATGATGGATCATCACAAAGTTTGAAAAACCGTAAAGTACCCAGGCCCCGCAGAATTCACCTGCCAGGCGATTACTGAATTTGCTTCCGATATTTTCATGAGATGCATTGTGAAGGAATGAGGAGATCATTGATCCCCAGATCATGGCAAAGGGCAGAAGCGCCCATGCGAAATGCCCAAGAACGGCTTCAGGGTTGTGACCAAAAAATTTCATTCCGGCCAGGATGCCAACAGTGACCAGCAGGTCCACGATATAGTTCTGCAGAAGGTAGTTTGTTTTTTTCTGGATGCTCGAGAAAATTTTCACTGGTGTCATACAGAAACCTTTCCCGCTATGCGGGCATGATGGAACAGACCTGGTCTCTGGTGATGGTTGTGATGGTGATAGCCACCAAAGGTCATGAGATCAAAATATCGTTGCAGTCCCCGGGCGGGATCATTTTTCACTTCCATACCTGTGCCGCCGATGGAGTGCGTGACGAAATTTATGTGAGTAAAGATGAGAAGGTTTCCAAGAGCGACCGGCAGATAAAAGAGAACAAAGGCCTTGCCACCTAAAAGGGAATACCAGAACACCAGGCGGGAAATAATTGAGAGGCCGATGACGAAGCCCTGGAGCTTAATCTGAAACTGTGTCGATTTATTTTCACCGAAAGTCCGCAGATAAAATGTTTTCACGCAGTGATAGGCCTGCGATCCCTGGTGGGCCACGAAACCTGAAATTGTGTCATGACGGCGATAATCGGGATCTAAGTCAGGATCATCGGTATAGCGGTGATGAAGAAGATGGCCTAGTTTAAAATTCCGGTGACCATATAAGAAGAAGAGTCCCAGGAATTCACCCACGACAAAATTCACCCTTTTCGATCCCACTGAACCATGGGTGGAATTGTGGAATATTGCTGAGAGGGGACCCAGTAACGGAATGGCCGCCAGGAGATAGAGGAGATTAAAATGTGTGAAGCTGAGTGACGAGTCTACTCCCCTGAGATTCAGGATTTGGGCACTGGCCCCGAGGCATACGACGGTCCAGAGGATTCCGTATCGCAGCAGATAGTAGCGGTCGTTTTTAAAGTCTTTCATAGCACGGTAAGTTTAGGTGAGGTTCCGGAGGGAAAGGGGATCCGGGAAGGGATTACAGAGGGTGTCTAAGAAACTGACACCCGGAAAAAAGTCTTATTTTTTGACACCCTAGTAAGTATTACTTCGTCTATGGTAGCGTTTTTCATCTCCCGTTATTCTGAACAAAATTGCGAAGGATTTTTATGCGTTTAGGTCTCTTTACCCTGATCACTCTTTTTGCTGCTGAGTCGGCACTCGCCTGCTCACTTGAAGTCACTTCTGAGACTCTTCTCGGGAATAGCGGATCGAGTGCCTGCGTGAACATTTCCAACGTTAAGAGTGATGCCCGCGGAAACTTCCGGGTCATGGATTTTGAAGAAAGAACAACTGATGGGGAGACTATTCCTCATGCGGCCCAGGCCCTTCGTCCGGGGATGACAAGAGTTCTTAAGCAGGTTGAAGTTCCGGGTGTCGGAGTGATGAACGTTATCGTTCTGAAGGCCGTGACCATCAATACAGCAACACTTACTTTTTTAAACGGGAATACACTCACGATCCAGGTAGATGCTAACGGGCGCGCGACACCGGATAAGATTTGCGTGCAGCAGGCAGG
>JAYVHR010000469.1:0-3355 GCA_043771075.1 Bacteriovoracaceae bacterium | reverse complement strand
GACAGATATCAATCCAAGAATGCGTGATTAAATTACTCGGAGAAGTCTGAAATCCGGGACTTATTGCCAGTTATCTCTGATCCATCCGCCGATATTATTCAGACTTTGATCATCGAGACGGGTATGAAGATTAGTTATGGTCGGGGCTCCATCCTGATAGCGGCCATCAAAAGTGTAATCAGCTGCGATTCCCACGATCTTCCACTCATCATCAATTTTTGTCAGGAGTGGTCCACCTGAATCACCGGGACACAATGATGCATGAACAGGATTTTTTCCATAACCGGCAGTGATCCAGTTCGACTGGCCGGTAACTTCAAAAATTTCTTTGTAGAGCGAGTGCTCATGAGTGAGGTTGTCCGCCGTAATTAATCTTGTGAGGGCATATCTCATCTTCCCTGATCCCCCGGGCTCAACTGATCTGGTGCAGCCGGCACCAACCATCGCCACTTCTGTTCCATACTCCAGTTCATCAAAATGAACCGGAATAACAGGAATGGTAGGCGTTTCTTCTTTTACATTGATGAAAACAACATCAGAGCGTCCCGGAGTCATTCGGGATGAACCAACTTCTTCTCCGGTACAGTGGAAGTTGTAGCAATCCTTTATCCATGTCGGATGAACATGAAATGAGGCTACAGAAACAGTTCCTTTAAAAGATTTAAACGAAAGAGAAAGCGATGGAATATTTTTTCCTACGCAATGGGCGGCGCTGATGAATTGCTTCGTCCCGACCTTCGTGATCGTGCAGCCCAAATTGAATGTTCCCACCCCCTGAAACTTATCCCCAACAGGCAGGCCATTGATTAATTTGTCCTGTGCCCATGCACTTGAGATAAGAATGGTAAGTGTAAGAATGAATTTCATCGAATGCCCTTTTAGCGATCAGGAGTATTTCTTCGCTGCTCCGGGCAATCTTACTTTAATTCGTAATGTCAGAGAAAGTGACGAGTTATTAAATTTACTTTCACTTAAGATTCTCTCAAGATTATGGCTCAAACTTTTTTCCATTCAAGGAGTGAACTAATGAAAACGTCTGTTTTCTTAACTCTTGGGCTGAGTATGCTGTGCAGCTGTGCCACATATAATTATGCTCAAAAGGTTAAGACAATTTCTTTCGATGACAACCTTACTAAAGGTCAGGCCGTAGGTCCGATCCGCGGTGAAGACTGTACCTGGACTGTGATGGGTAACCAACTCGGTGGAGCGCCTACAATTGATAAAGCATTCATCAATGCTAAGAATCAGGCGAGCTCACTTACTTCTGCTGGTTTCGGCGCACTCGATAAGACTGCTTCTACAAACTCAATCAGATACATTAACAATGCAACTACTGCGAATGAAGGCTTCAATGCTTACCTCTTCGGTAAGCAGTGTCTCGTAGTAACTGGCGTGGGGTACAGATAGTATGAAAACTTTAATTATTGCTGCTTTACTCGTTGGTGCAACAAGCTGCGCACACAAAGTTAAGATCCTCGATGCATCTGCTGTTTCAATGACTCAAACTTCAGTTGAGCCTGGTGCGAACCTTGTTGAAATCGGTGATGTTGAAAGCGAATTCTGTCCCGATTCTATGAAGGATGAAGGCACTATTGGTCTTCTCGATATGGCGATTCAGAATGCTCAGATGAAGTCTGGCGCTGACTGGATTACAAACGTTTCTTTCTGGCGTGACGGAAAGGGCTGTATCTCTGTAACCGGAACAGGCAAAAAACTTGCTGCTAACGTTCCGGCTGTAAAAGCTACGACTAAGAAAAGATAATTTTCAAATGGTGACGGTGCTTGGGCACCGTCATCTTTTTACCATCTTGGTAAAAAACGCGAGCTTCTCAAATTCTTCAGATGCTTTCCTGTAATTCGCAAAATCTCTCATCAAAACATTAAGCTCTTTATCTTTATCGCTGGCAAAAGTTTCGATTTCGTTAAACACAGGATCGTTTTCTTTGATCTTGGTTTTGTCGCCGACTTTTTTTATGAGCTCGCCATTCAGGTTCCGTATGTGGGCCGTTCTTGAAATAACAACTTCACGTTTGGCCTCCATCTCTGCAAGTTTTTGATCCAGGTTTTCCATGATGAAGGGATCTTTCCCATTATTGTGGAACTGATCCATGAATTGTTTCTTGGAATTAAAATCAGACTCAACCGAGACTATGACCAATTCGAGACTGGTAGCATTTTTTCTCAGTTCCTGAGAAACGGCCGGGCCCTGATAATATCGGGCTGTCGAGCAACTAGTGAAAAGTAATAAGGCGAGGAGATAAGACTTCATGTTCACTCCCTGAAAGTGTCTTCGGAAGGGCCAGATTGGACCCACCGGGACGTGGCTTAATGTAAGAGTGAGCATTTTTCATGCCATCGCTAAATACCGGACAAAACTTGGCGGATTAACGGTCTGTGGTAAATCTCCCGGGGAAAATATCCCGATGATAGAATGGAGGAAATCATCAGGAGAATTTTATGCTTCAACCTCAGCAACCCCAGGCCGATCCTTTAATCGTCTCCAGAATAATCTGGGGCGCTCTCAGCTTTTCTACTCTCATTTATGGATTTGTCCTGTTTACGACAGGAAAAGTTTCAGGAGTGTTAGTTCCTCAGGGTGAACTTCTACCCATTGAAATGGCAGCGATGGGAGCGAACCTTATCGCGCTTGCCGTTTTCTTTTTTCACAAGAACTCCGTCGCACCGATTAAAGACTTTCAGAAGAAATTTACTGGGTATGTGATGTGCTGGGCGATGAATGAATCAATTGCGATCATTGGATTTCTGGCAGTCTTCATGAGCGAAACAGGAAACGGGTTTTTTTATGTCACGAATGTCGCTGTGGCCCTCACCGGAAATATTCTTACCTTCCCGAGAAAATAAAAGAGAGGCCCAGACTGGGCCTCTCTTCAAAAACTAATATTTGATTTTATTATTTACGTGCGCTTCCACCGAACCAGGTCACAGAGGCGAAAACTACTCCATAAAATGGCGAAAGCAGGATCACTCCAAGTTGCTTTCCAAATTCAACATTCGTCTGAGAAAGGAAGTTAGCTTCCTTATCCTGAAGCATGATGATGAAGTCCGAGAAACCCACGATAACACCTGCGGCCAGAAAAATCTGGCTGATCTTGTCCGGATGACTTTGCATTGCTTTGAAGTCAAAACGAAAAGCGGCAATCATGAAGAGCATCGAGAGAATGATAAAAAGTGCGAGCGATTGCAGGTCAATAAAACTTGAGATCATGGGCTTCCTTTGATGAATGTTAAGCTTAGTATAACAAAAATTTTAAACTTGATGTGGTCCTATGGAATCTTAAGGTTGATATACCTACGAAGATGCATAAATCAGCAAAGCTCTACTTTCCGGGAGCTT
>JAYVHR010000468.1:0-5354 GCA_043771075.1 Bacteriovoracaceae bacterium | reverse complement strand
CCGCAGATAGTTGAAATCTTCCTCGAATTTAAACCAAATGATTTTGTAAAAATCTTCAAGCACGCTCTTCTTCGCACGTGGTGCGCGCTTGCACTTCTTATGAAATCTGAAACATTTATTTTTTATATAGGCCATGACAAATCTTACAATGCCCAGCTTCTCCTCAATCTCCTTAGCGAACACGAAAGTTAAGTTCACACTTTTCACTTTCGCTTTTGCACTGGCACTCGTCCTATACTGGCCGGGGATGAATGGTACTCCCATCTGGGATGACATGACCTTCTGGTTCTATGATTCCGTCATGGATCCGAACTTTCCCTACACCACCATTTTGAGAACATTTGCCTGGCCCGTAAGTGTCTCTGCACAGAAGTTTATGTTTTCTCTGATCGGAAAGAACTGGTGGGTTTATCACACGGTGAACTTCGTGCTCCATTCTTTCAACTCATGGCTCGTTTACCGGTTTCTTCTGCAACTCAGGATCAGAAGATCTTTTGCCTTCATTGGGTTCCTGCTATTTCTCATTCACCCGGCCTCCGTCATCACCGTGGCATGGATGATTCAATTCAAGACACTGATCTGCTTCACTCTCTCTCTTGGGGCAATCATTCTCTTTGTGAGGGCCAGAAGAAAACGGGACTACTTTGTTTCGGCCTTTCTTTTTTTTCTCTCGATTCTTTCAAAAAGCTCTTCACTCCCTTTGCCGATCGTTCTCATCTTCCTTCTGGGAAACAAATGGAAAACGAAAAAAATTATCACCGTCATTCCTTTCTTCCTGATTTCTGCCTATGGGGGCTACCAGATCACTCACAGTAAGATGGCCCGGGAGTCCATTGAGAATGCGGCCGCGGTCACTGAAAGAGGTGTGACCGTCGGACCTCATATTGAGTTGATACCTGAACTAAGCTTCACTACAGAGAGGATCTTAAATGATCCAGACTTCAAAAATCAGCAATTCACTCCACCGCCGGATGAACCGCTGGTGCAATCTTCTGAAGAGAACATGAATAAGACGGAGATCGGTTCGTCGGGCACTCTGGAAACTCTTTCACCTATAGCTGCCTATGGGAGACTTTTCTTAAAGACACTCCATTACTATTTCTGGCAGTCATTCCTCCCGGTTGATAATTCCCCGGTGAAAGGCCTCAACCCTTATCCTCCCGGTTTTTCTGATTATCTTCATGTTGTTTTCATCATCGTTCTCAGTATTATCTGCTGGTCTACGCCGATGTTTCCGATTCTTGTCTCGGCCCATGTGTTTCTTCTTCCATACCTTGGGATCATTCCGGCGCCATACATGAACGTCACGTGGGTGAGCGACCAGCATCTTTATCTGGCACTCCCCTGTTTTATCCTTCTGCTTCTGGGATTATTGGAAAAAGTGAAAAACCGCGCGATCATGATCCCGTTTTTCGTCCTGATTCTTTTTTTCGGATACAAAACTCATCAAGCCAGCAGCTACTACAAGAGCAATCTTACCTTTTACGAGAAAAGCATCGACTCTAACGTAAACAATATTCCTCTCGTTTATAATCTCACTATTGGATACATGGCCTCCGGCAATAAGAAAAAAGCAGTTGAACTTCTCGAGAAGACCACTAGCTACGCTGAGGAAAATCCTCACATGAGGGACAATCGTTTCTATCCATTCATCGTCCAACTCTATTCGCAGCTCCTTTCCCCGCAGCCTGAAAAATGAAAATTTCCATCTGTGGTCTCGGTTACATTGGTCTTCCTCTTGCTGAACTTCTCATTGGTGCCGGACATGAAGTGCATGGAACAACAACGACACTGCAAAAACTGATAGACAATCCCTTCGCGGAAATTCTCCGGTCGCCCTCACTGCCTTCAGAAAATATCCTGAACTGTGACATCCTGGTACTGAACATTCCGCCTTCGGATGGGCAGCTGGCGTGGTTTAAAGAATGGGATTTATCGCTGGTTAAAAAAATTATCTTTGTGAGTTCGACGTCAGCTCTTCATACTGATGGCCGAAACAGTGAGGTGCTGAGGAGTGAAGAGGCATGGATAAAAGCCTGCGGCCTGCCGTGGATTATCGTGAGACCCGGAGGACTTCTGGGACATGGCCGCCATCCAGGAAAATCCCTCTCCGGTAAAACGGGAATCAAAGGCGGAGAATCTCCGGTAAACATCATTCACGCCGATGACGTGAATGGATTTATCTGTGCAGTGATTGAGAAAAAACTCGAAAATGATAGTTTCGAGCTCGTGAGCGACGAACATCATACGAAAGAGGAATTTTATTCTGAATACTGCAGGAGAATGAATCTTCCCCTGCCCCAATTTGATTCTGCTGACAAAAACCCGGGTGTCATCATCTCCAATGAGATGATGAAGCGTCACTATCAGCTAAAGTTCCCTACAATGCTCGGTAAATCTCTGTAATTTCCTTCTCAGAAAGAAGTGATCCATCGATCCCTTTTTCCACCAAGAATTCCGGATTGTACATTTTGGACATCGCCCGCTCACCACCATCACACATGAAGGTGACAACACGCTGGCCTTTACCGCCACGAAGCGCGGTATTGAACGCACCCGCGAGATTAAGCATCGAGGACATTCCCATCACGAGTCCTTCCTGCTCACGGACAAACATCGCGAGATTCGTGAGTTTCTGATCATCGATGGTGTAACTGCGATCCTGAATAACATGTTTGTAGTTTTCCACCAGGCGGGTGATACCCACACCTTCGGTCATCGTGTACTGTCCGTCTGAATCGAAGGTTCCGTGATTAAAATAATTCACAATCCCTGAACCCACCGGATCAGGAATGATCACTTTAATATTCGGATTCTTTTCTTTCATGTAGCGCGAGACACCGGCCGCCGTTCCGCCCGATCCTGAAGCGACAACAACAGCATCGATTTTTCCTTCCATCTGCTCATACATTTCCGGAGCAGTGGTCAGATAATGGGAGAGATAGTTATCAGGATTATCAAACTGATTTGCCCACCAGTAGTTGGGATTACTCAGACCGATCTGACGTCCCACTTTGAAGAAGTGTCTCTCATCAGAATAAGCAACAGCTTCTGTCTCGACGATTTCAGCACCATAAAGCTTTAGCACCTTATGTTTTTCAATCGCCATCCCTTTCGGCATGACAACGATCACCTTGTGTCCGAGGGCCTGGCCTACCATCGCAAGACCAATGCCGGTATTTCCGGCCGTGCCTTCAACGATTGTCATTCCGGGTTTCAGAATTCCTTTGGCAATCGCTTCCACCACCATATGAAGTGCCGGACGATCCTTGATGGTTCCTCCTGGATTGAGATTTTCACACTTCATGAAAATATCGCAGCCAGCGATGCGGCTTAAAGACTGGATCTTGATCATCGGGGTATTCCCGATGGCCTGTAAGAGTCCTGTACTTTTGAGCCTCAGACGGAGATCCATTTCAATTCCTTAACTTTTGGGGTAGGTTTTTACCAAGATTTTATACTAGAAAAGGTCCCCAATGTCTCTAAAACTCGCCCAGTATTTCCATACAGATAGGTTCAAAACGGCCACAATTGTCATGAATGTGAACGAAGTCCGGGCCTCGGTGGATGAACTCATCTGCCTTATCTATCCGCAAAGGGGTTGCAGGGGGAATCTGACAGAAGAAGATCTCAATCAATCCGTCCTGAATTTAAAGAAGAGACTTGAGAGCTACCTGACTTCTGTCACTGTGCTTAATCCGAAGCTCAAAGGAAAAGAATCTGAGATCGCAGAAAATTTCCTGAATAAACTTCCGGAAATTGCCCGCATGGCAGACACCGATGTGGAAGCTGCTTTCAGCGGAGATCCTGCGGCCTACTCGAAAGAAGAAATCATTATCACTTATCCGGGTTTCTACGCGACTTGTGTTTACCGTCTGGCCCATGTCCTTCATCAACTTGATGTTCCCCTCATTCCCCGCCTCATGAGTGAATATGCTCACGAGAAAACAGGAATTGACATTCATCCGGGTGCAGAGATCGGCGAGAGTTTTTTCATTGATCACGGGACAGGTGTTGTGATCGGTGAAACAAGTCACATCGGTAAGAACGTGAAGATTTATCAGGGAGTGACTCTCGGTGCTCTCTCAGTAAAAAAGAAACTTCAGTCAGTGAAGCGACATCCGACGATTGAAGGTGATGTCGTGATCTACGCGAACTCAACGATTCTTGGTGGTGACACCACGATCGGCCGCGGTTCAGTCATCGGCGGGAATACCTGGATCACGGAAAGTGTTCCGGAGAATTCCGTCATCGGGAAAAAATAAATGGAAATCGACGCACAAAAAATTGCGAAGTGGCAGAAGGACGGAAAAGAGTTCCGCTTTCTGGATGTCCGCCGTGATGATGAGCGTGGAACGGTTCACCTCGGAGGAGTTCACATTCCTCTGGATCAGCTCCAGGCACGATACACCGAGCTTCCCCATGATAAATTGCCACTCATTGTTTACTGCCACCATGGAGTGCGTTCCATCTACGCGACACAGTTCCTGAAGATGCATGGCTTTGACGCTCTGTCTCTGCGCGGTGGAATCGATCTCTGGTCACTTGAGATTGACCCGAATGTCCCTCGCTATTAGAATATAAAGAGGGAGAAATTATGCTTAATAAAATACTTGGGATCACTTTCGTCGGCACCGCCATCATTCTCGCGATCGTTTTCGCTGCCGGAGTTCCACTTAACTTCATCATGTAATTAAAGTTGGCATCTCACCGGTCGTGCCTGCGGAGACTGATTGAGTAACTGACGGCACGCAAGGCTCAAAGCTTCTCCCCTCACCATTTTCCCGTGAATTTCTCTGAAGAGTCCATTTGAATGGTTATCACCCGCCGTCGGCGTGTAGGGATCAGCTGTCGTTGTACTTTTATCTCCGACCACGAAGTTCCACAGCAGAGGAACCATTGAATCAAGGGTGCATCCAATTCCGGTGGATGGGACTGTCGCATTCATAAACCAGTCCGCAAAATCTTCTTCCGTCCGGTAGCCGCTGTTATCAGAATAAAATCCCGTCAGACACTGCTGAAGATTCGCCAATTTCCCACGACAGGATTCCATCCCCGGTTCACTCATTAACTTTGAGACCCAGTGACCAAGTTCATGCGCGAGAATATCCGGATGTCCGGTAGCGATCGTAAAGAGTGAAGTGCTGATTCCATTTCCGTCGAACTGATCGCGGGGCATGAATGATTCCACTGAACAGACAAATTGTTCTGCGTGGTGAAAAACTCTGCTCTGGAGAAGATAATTTGTGGGCGTCATCTGATCAATGAAAGGACGTAATTCCTGAGTGTGCTTCGGAAAATCCGGATAGATTTCGCGATCAAACTGAACCGGAACAAATGGGTCCTGACTGATG
>JAYVHR010000467.1:0-7729 GCA_043771075.1 Bacteriovoracaceae bacterium | reverse complement strand
AGAAAACGCGCTGAAATTGAGGCGCTCATTACCGTAATCCCGTATCTGATTCTCCTCATGTTCACCGTGAAGAGTATCAGTATTCATCCGATGCTTTTTGTGGCCTCGGCATTTCTCACGTCACTTTTCGGCATCCGCGTTTTTACGATTTCCCACGACTGCGGCCATCAGAGTTTTCATCCTGACAAAAGAACAGAAAGAAAAATCGGTCGTTTTTTTGGACTTCTTTGCTTCACTCCTTACGAGGCCTGGACCAGAAACCATTCCATCCATCACCGTTCTCTCAACAATCTTGACAAGAAACTTCCGGGGGAACTTCTCACTCTGACGGTTAAGCAGTACTTTGAATTAAGTTTTGTCAGAAGGATGATTTACCGTATTTTCCGTCATCCTCTTTTCATGCTCGGTCTCGGCGGAATTCTTCATTTTGTTTTCGTCATGCGGGTTCCTTTTCTTTTTCACGCCAATTCCAGAAAGAGTGTCATGACTACTAACCTCGCCCTGGGATTATTTGTTCTCGTCGGATGCCTGATATTCGGAACGACATCTTTTCTCCTGGCGCAAGGATTAATTCTTTATTTCATGGCGACCATGGGAACGATTCTCTTCTATGTTCAGCATCAGTTCGAGGATTCGCATTTCGCTCCCGATTCTGAATGGGAATTTTCCCGCGCTTCGATTGAAGGGAGCTCTTATTTCCGCTTCCCGATAATCCTACAGTGGTTCTCGAATAACATCGGTCACCATCACCTTCATCACTTGAAGCCAAAAATTCCCGCCTATTCATTGCCGGCCGCACTCGATGAATGTAATCTTCCCGGGAAAATTCTGGGACTTCGGGATATTCCAGGCTGTTTTGTTCTCAATCTTTATTGTGAAGATAAAAGAAAACTGATTTCTTTCCGCGAGGCCTATTCCGCCCGCATGGCCTCTGAAACATCCACTGAAGATGCCTTCATCGCCGGCAGAATGGCGGCCAGGAAGATGAGTACTCCACTGACTCCTGCGAGCAGTAAAATTCCCCAGGGATCAAAGTGGAATCCAATGAACCAGCCAAGCGATATGGTGATTCCGGAAGTGATGAGTCTCATGGAAAGTGGAACGGAAGCCAGATAAGCGAGAACCATCGCAGGCCCCAGAAGAAGTCCCGCTTCAAGTAAAACCATTCCCAGAAGTTTTGATTTCGGCATGCCAATAGAACGTAGAGTTCCATATTCGCGGGTGCGTCCTTTAATTTCAAAAAGCAGTGTTGCCGCAAAATTCACGAGTGCCACGAACAGAATCAGGGCCTCGATGATAGCAAGGGAAGAGAAACCTTTCGTTACTACATTCATGGCATCGGCACGGACTTTCCGGTCCGGTGTGACCACGACTCCGTGGCTTTCGCTGAACTGATCCTCAATTTTCTTTTTAACGATATTTTCATCTGCTTTAGCGGTGAGAGTAAGAGCAATTCCCGAGACGAGTTCATCTTCCCAGAAGGCCTTGTAGGCCCTTCGGTCCATGTAGACCGCGCCACTTCCGGCGGAAAGATCGCGGATGACGCCGACAATTCTCGCCGTGATATTTCCCTTGGGAGAATGGAGTTCAAACGAATCACCAGTCTTCAGGTTAAAAAGATTCTTTAGCGTCTCACTCGCAAGGACGGCCACATTTTTATCACCTGTGGGATATTTATGATAAAGATCATGGCCCGCATCAGACGCCAGACGATCCACAATATCGAAGTGCGAATAAGGTGATTTGAGTTTTTTGTTATCCGGCGGAACTTCATCAAATGCTCTTAAAGTAAGCATCTTATCCATGAAGCGCACTTTAGTGATCCGCTGACCGTAGACACCAGTGACTTCCGGAATTTTGGCGAGCTCAAGCTGAAGAGCTTCGTGAAGCGGCTGAAGATTAAATGGTGATGTGAGATCGCCATTGGCCGTGACAAACATATCCGGCCGCGAGGTATTCACAAATCTCGACTGTAGAGCCATTTCAAAACTTGATTGCACCAGATGAACTACAAAGAGAAGAAGAAGTCCCACAAAGAAACCACGGAGCTTGGTCATGAGTCTATCCGGGCGGGAAACTGCATAATCAGCAGGAAGTCTAAGTGACGGAGGAAACAGATTTCTTGAAAGAATGAGTCCATGATAAATCACATAAGGCCCTGCCCAGATAAGAAGTGCGAGTGGGATGACGAGAAACATCGGATGGATCGGCAGAAATAAAACCGGAAGCGAGGACACAAGGAGATAAAGCGGAATGCGCGATGGTTTCTTTCCTGATCCCGAAGCTTCAAAAACAGTCGACAGCGCCTCAGTGGGAGAAATTTCCATGATTCGGAAAATACTGCGCGCGATTGCAAGGAGTACCAGGATCACAGCAACCGCCGCAATCGCGAAAGGAATCATGGGATCAATGCTTCGGGCCTCAATATTAATCGAAGTTCCGTACTGGACACCTAAAATTCGTTTTAAAGTCCGGGCAAAAAATGGAGAAGCAAAGAGAGCGATGCAGGCACCAAGTCCGGCCGATGTGAGAGCAAGAAATCCATACTCACTTCCCACCAGCAGTCCGAGTTTAACTTTCGAACAACCCATGGCCCGCATGATACCAAATTCACGGCGTCTCTCTTCAATAGCAATCGCACCCAGATTGGTAACGAGATAAAGAACAAGGAGAAAGGCAAGGATGGCCATCCCCTGAAGAATCATCTGAAAGGGCCTGAGTGTGGAGCGAAGATTATTCACCAGCTGAGAAGGCGGAGCGACTGTGACAGCGTCACCCAGTTTCAGCTTGATTTTCCCCACTGTCTCCATGAGCCTGGACTTATCTTTCAGCTTCACATTGATCTGGTCGATTTTTCCTTCACGCTTGAATAGGAGT
Organism: Bacteriovoracaceae bacterium; assembly: GCA_043771075.1. Classification (GTDB taxonomy): domain Bacteria; phylum Bdellovibrionota; class Bacteriovoracia; order Bacteriovoracales; family Bacteriovoracaceae; genus Peredibacter. The sequence continues at coordinate 4,852 of JAYVHR010000467.1, read as the reverse complement.
CTTGCCGCTTCAATATCCATGATGCCGAGGCGCGATCCAAAGATGTCAGTAAAATCTTTTTCCTCAAAAAGGGCACCCACGGTAAGAGTGCGCTCCCCTTCCGGAGTGAGAATCACAATTTCACTTCCTGCCTTAAGCTCTTCTTCGAGAGCTAAGGAATTCGTCACCGCGAGGCTTCGCGGATTGGCCATGAACTCCAGAGGATCGGGAATGACCCGGCGGTTATTTGATCCGGAGACACTCGCTTCATTTAAGAGGTCGATTCCCGCCAGCGTGAGAATGGCCTTTTTCTGAGTACCGTGGCGGCGAAAAAATATTTTGAGCTTAATTAACGGGACCGCCTGATCAACAACATCAAGATCAAGAATGTCATCGAGTGCACTTTCCGGCAGACCTGTTTCATCGAGAGTGACAATCAGATCAGTGTTGGAAGAAAGGTCTTCCACACTCCGCTGGTAAGAAGCCACAGTCGCTTCCGAAAGAAGGACCACCACGCCGGCCAGGGCGACACTTAATGTGAGCGAAATAAATAAGACTGCCGTGGGAAGTTTACGGCTGGAAAGGCTTCGTCTGATAAAAAGAAAAAACGTTCTCACTGAACAATCCGGCCATCGACCAGATTAATCACGCGGTCACATCTTTTCGCCACACCCGGATCATGGGTAACAATGACAAGTGATGATCCCAGAGACGTTTTGAGATCAAGAAGAAGATCAAGAACAAGAGCACCGGTTTTTGAATCAAGTGCGCCGGTCGGTTCATCTGCAAATAAAAGTTTTGGATCGGCAACCAGCGCTCGCGCAATGGCCACCCGTTGCTGTTCCCCTCCGGAAAGTTCCGAGGGACGATGATGCCCGCGATGAGAGAGTCCCACTTTCTCAAGAAGTGTTCTGGCCTTTACTTCGGACTCCGGAATTTTTTTACCATCCAGAAGAAGAGGCCAGGCCACGTTTTCCACAGCAGTAAGAGACGGAAGTAGATTGAAGGATTGAAAAATAAATCCCAGCCGCTGCCGTCTCAGGGCCGAAAGACTGGCGTCCGAAAGTCCCGTCGTATCCTGACCGAGAATTTTCACAGATCCAATATCCGGAAGATTGAGTGCTCCCAGAATCTGAAGGAGAGTACTTTTCCCTGCGCCACTGGGGCCCATGATCGCAACCGTTTCACCGGCCTCGATAATGAGATCAATCCCGCGAAGGATTTCAACTGACTTCTCCCCTTGGGAGTGGCCTTTTCGGATGTTCTGGGCATTAATAACGGCAGTTGCGCTCATAGGGAACTATTGTCAGAAAAAATATTCTACTTGTCCAATCAAACGGTGATTATCCGAGAGGCGCCCGATACCTGTATCGACTTCGCCATTGAGAAAGCTCGCCGTGAGACCAAGCTGAAGTGATTCACTCCACTCATGCTTCAAATATAAGTTAATGACAGAATTTTTATCTGCCGTGACGAGAAAATCTGCTCCCGGAGTCCATTTCTCAAACTGGAGTTCTGCTTTCATCGTTCCGTAGCTGCGGGTAAAGGCAAGATCAATGGAGTCGCTCCGGAACTCTGAATATTTATGATTCCGGATAAAAACGTAAGCGGCATTGATGTAAAGCGCTCCTTCACCAATGAGACTTTCCCAGAGGCGATCAACACCAAAATTTCCCAGGAATGAATCATAACCAAAAGCGCGGTCAGATTTTTTCACAAGATACTGGGCCACTTCCATGCGCACACCAAAGTTCCCCCATGTGCCGGAGGCATCTCCTCCAATCATGTCCTGAATCGGGTAGAAGGGTTTTATCCTCACCGTAAGAGGGAGTGAAGGAATGGTCGCATCACCGGTGAGTGTGTAATTTAAAATGGCGCGCTTTCTTCTGAACTGACCGATAGCGAGAGAATAATCCCAACCTTTCACCTGAAGAAAACGGATTCTTCCTGCAAGATCAGAAGATTTATTATGGTGCTCACTCTCGAGAGAATATCTCAGCGGCACGGTCACGCTCTGGCCCACATCCACGGCCGAAGGAAGAACTGTTCCCCAGCGTGAGTCTCGCGGATCAAAGCGGCCATTTTTCCCGCTGAAAGGAAGAAGATCCGTCTGTCCGTCAGGAACAAAAATGCCTTCGAAAACAATATCCTGATCCGCGCCCGGATGAATCTTTAAAGAGATCTGGTTTTGAGAAAGTTCACGTGGAAAAACGGGATCGGAAAGATCAAACGAGCGGAAGCCATTCGTGGGATTAAGTCCGTCTGCCGCTCCCCATTTCACAGGTGCTAAACCCACCGTCAGATCAATTTTGTCCGAGGTAAAATCACCCCAGATCTCACTTGCGAGAAAATGCGTGCGCGTTTTCCCGGGTTGACCCAGGTCCTGCGTATTCAAAGTTGCGACGGGTGAAATTTTGGTGCCGAAATTATCAAGTGTGCCGGAAGTTTCAAGTTTTAGAAAGGCCTGGCCCATGCTCTGGGGATAATCGTCTGTTGTCGTGAGAAATTCGCCCGCGCGAAGTTCTATCTTTCCACCAGGAGCAGTCCACTCACCGGCAAATGCGGGCCTCAATGTTAGTAGTAAAAGAAGGAAAAACATCCCTCAAGTGTAATCCAGGAATTCCTGAGCGTCCATTTTGGCGAGGTCCCGACAGTTGGGAGCTTTGACCATCCTGCGGATCCAGTCTACTCCGGAACCGACCATGATGACATCGTTCCAGGCCTCAAGGTGATGATACTGGTGATGGACAAAATGCAGTCGCTGCTGAAACTGGGCCGGTCTTGTGGTCATGTACCAGCGCATGAACCATGTGGTGTCTTTATTGGCCAAAATTTCTTCGCGATTCATATGCAGATAACGATGTGAAAAAAGCGACTGCAGAACGAAGAAATTTCCCACAACAAAAGCACTGATCGCAAAGGCCGGTGCCTGGAAGTAGGCGCCCACAGCATAGGCAATCGCGAGCCAAGGAATAGCACCGATCAGCATCAGGGTGGAACCGGTAGTTGTTCCGTGAACACCATAACCGCGGTCGAGAAAGATCTGGTAAAGCTCAGCACCTCTCTGTGATGGATACTTTGCCATGATTTTCACGCCCAGCCGCTGATATTTTGTCTCCGCCACTTTCTCGAACTGACGGCGGAATTCCTCATTTTTAAAGCGATAACAGAATTCGTGATTAACTTTGAAATGGTGAAGCTGATGGGCCTGGGAAATAATCTGAAGTAGGCGACCCACGGGGCCCAGTTTCTTGAAAAGTTTTTCCGACCTGGGAGAAGTATGCCCGACCATCCGGTGGGCCATTGATTCATTAAACGATGCTATGAGAAAAAGTCCCACTGCACTTCCGGCAAGAAACTGCCGGCCAAAAGGGAAAAACATCAAAACAACCGCAATCGAGATGAGAATCAGATCCCGGTCTTCAATCACCATGTCCTGGAACATAAGCTTTAAGGAATAATTTCGCGCTTTCTGCTCGGGAAGGAAAATTGCGGCATGGAGCGCCCGAAATCTTCTGTCCTGATTTTTAAGGAACGAATTGGGAAGACGGGAAAGTGTTTTAGGAATTTTTCCGCTTACAAGATTTTTCCAGGCGAGAAGATAAAATAAACGGATATTATCATTCGGCGAAAAGCGCATGATACCTGTGAGGACCAGAAGATCCCAGGAATTCATCTCATCCGGTTCCAGATTCTGCAGCCAGTTTTCAGTCAGAGATAAAAGATGCTCCGGAATGATACCCGACGAAAGCGCTCCGAGATATTCGAAGGCGAAGTGCTGAGATTGGGAATGGGCCGAAGTTTGTGAAGGGAGGGCCGTCATGGAGCCATTGTCACCCTATCCGGGATTCCAAAAAAGAGTGCAAAAAATACCCTTGCTAGACACTTCCCTCTACGGGCTACAATAGAGCCATGATCTGGACCCTTTTTCTTATCATTTTCCTGCCTGCTTCTGCCGCTCTTCCGGAAGCAAAAGTTCTTCTGGATCACTGGAAGGATGCGATGTACACGCCCCATGAGGCGTCGAAATTCCGCATGACTATTACTCCTGAAAAAGGTGATGCGATTGTGAGAGAGGCCGATATTTTTTATCGTTCGGAAGACCGTAAAGACGTGAAGATTTTCATGCGCTTTACGACTCCCGCAAAAATCAAGGGGACTTCATTTTTATCGCTCAAAAAAGACCAGACCGCATCAAGCGATCAGTGGATTTATTTCCCTGCTTACAAGAAGGCCCGCAGACTTTCTTCAAGAAAGAAAGAAGACCCCTTTCTCGACAGTGATTTCAGTAACGGTGATATCTCGTTTGAGTATCATCAGGGCTATACATTCAAAGTTCTGAAAGAAGGAAAGCTCGGCGAAAAGACCGTGTATGTTCTCGAGGGAACTGCGCCCGGTAATCCCGATGTCCTTTACGGAAAACAGATTCTCTACATCTCCAAGGCCGATAACCTGAATTTAAAAAGTGAGTTCTTTGATCGGAACAATAATCTCATCAAAGAGTTCACGGTAAAGAAATGGGCAAAATATGGTAATCACTGGGCGATTGACCGCGGAGTGATGAAAAACTTCACCAACAAGTCTGAAACTGAAATCGAATTTCTGAGCCGCGACACCAAAGTGAGTCCTGCTGAAAAATTATTCACGCTGGTAAATCTCGAGCGTGGCCCATGAAGCTTCTTCTTCTCTCTTTACTGGTTCTTGGCTCATGCGGAAGAAAAACTCCGGCACCTCCCCTTAAGCAGGAAAACCAGCAGTCCCAATTGCGCGTGTCCCCTTCCGGAATCTCATCCATCCAGAAACTTTTTGATATCTACTCTCCGAACGGAAAACTCTCCCTTCAGGAAATCAAGAATATCGCAACCAAGATTTC
>JAYVHR010000466.1:0-10154 GCA_043771075.1 Bacteriovoracaceae bacterium | reverse complement strand
GACGAGAGTATGGGGACACTTTTTGCTAAGGGCCGCTCAGCGTACGAAAAACCGAACGCCCAATTCCGTGGTGAATTTGTCGAAGACGGAACTCATTTTCTTGCTCCCAAAGAGTTCATGTTGTTCGGAGACCTCGTTCCGGGAGACGTAGCAAAAATCCGCGCTGAAAAAGCACGCGCTTTACGCTCGGGATTCCGGATGAACGGTAAACTTTTCGTAAAGTAGGTAACTGATCAGATAGCTGAGATATCTTGACCGGATTCTCCCTTCCTGCCCGGAATGTCGCTATCGATGTTCCGTTCTGCCTCTCTCTTTTCCTTAAGATAAATCTCACGCTCTTTATCCATAGCATTCAAGGCTTCATTAACGCCCCGTTTGCGGTCATCTACGTTGCCTGTCGCCTTCCCCTTCATAATATGCAGGAAACTCAGGACTTCTTTAGCCTTATTCACAAAAAATTCTGGAAACATACGCCCTCCTTGACCCCTGTAAAAGGAGCAAAGGGGATGCCACCCTGTAAAATTGTCCGAGTGATTTGACCAGAATCCGGAACGGCCTTATCGTACGCTTCCCCCCCGGAGGCCCCTATGAAAACATTGGCGCTTTTTGCTCTTGGATTTTTTCTCTCTTCGCCGCTTTTTGCCCAGAGACAGGATCTTCTCTGCAACGAATTTAAATATATTCAAAGAACCATGCGTGCGATTGACTCTCAGTCAGTCGACAGAGTCATTCCTTATGCTGACTGGCTCGACCAGAAATATCGCCGTCAGGACCGTACTCAGGCCGGCAGAGAGACTGCAAAAGTTGTGATTCTCGCTCTTATTGGACGATTAAGTTTTATCACTTTCTGGATGATTCCCACCCGAGCGGAAGCGGCCACAGTGACTGGTTCCTACGTGAGAAGTCCACAAGCCTATTCTCGTTTTCTGCAACTCACTCCTGAGCGCGCTTGTCCCATTCTCACATTTGGTGGCAGTGATGGTGATTTACTCAGAAACGTTACTCACGAGGTATATCTCGAGCTTCGTCGGGCATCCCGCTAAACAGTAACGATTTTCTCACTAAATCTGGCGTTGAGTCATTGACTCCTATGATAGGGAAAGTAAGGCCGAAACCTCTAGACAGGCCATTCTCATTCTTGGGAAGATGTTTTCATCATTAAAATTATCTGATGTGAGCGGATGCACGGATGCTGATGTTCCCCTTGGTTTAGTGATGACACAAACACTTTTCGAGAGGCGAATTCATGAGGCTTAACCGGCTCATCATCCAGGGTTTTAAATCCTTCAAAGACAAAACAGTCATTCATTTCGACGAAGGTATTACCGGTATCGTTGGTCCCAACGGTTGCGGGAAATCTAATATCGTAGATGCTCTTTTCTGGGTCATGGGTGAACAATCAGCGAAACACCTTCGTGGTACTTCCATGAAAGATCTCATCTTCGCAGGATCTTCGAAATATGCTCCGGCAGGGTTTGCTGAGGTAACTCTCGTTCTGGATAACGTGAATGGAAAACACATTCACATCAATGGAGCTGTCGCCAAGCCGACAGAAATTCAGCTGACTCGTAAGCTTTATCGTAACGGAGAAACCGAATACAGAATTAATAATGAGCCAGCTCGCCTGAAAGACATCCATGAAGTTTTCATGGATACGGGAGCAGGGGCCAAGTCATACTCAATTATCGCTCAGGGCGAGATCAATAAGCTCGTTCAGGCAAAACCTGAAGAGCGGCGGGTAATGATTGAAGAAGTGGCGGGCATAACGAAGTTCAAACTTCGTAAGCGCGAATCCCTGAAGAAAATTGAACAGACGCAATTGAATCTCACCCGGCTCGAAGATCTTCAGAATGAAATTTATAAAAACCTGAAGAAACTCGAGCTGCAGGCCGAGAAAGCCGAGAAGGCGAGAACCCTTCGCGAACGCATCAAGAAGTATGAGCTCATTGTTGAGTCTCATCGTGAGCACGATTATCTTCAGGATTTCGTTAACGCTGAATCAATGCTTGAGTCGCGGGCGACTGAATACGATAATCTCACTATTCGCCGGTCACAGATTGATCTCCTCCTCGAGGACGAAAAGATCCAGAAGACTGACATGATGGAGAAAATCGACACTGCTCAGGATGACTATAATGAGCACTCGAGAGAACTGGCCGCTTCAGAAGAAAAAGTGAAGCACCTGAAGAAATCTCTCATTGATAAAGAAAAGCACATCGATAGAGCGACTCGTGAAAACGAAGAACTCTCTCTTGATATTGAAAAGCGCAGCGAGCGCCTTGAAGTTCTCACATCTCAGCTGACTGAACTTGAATCAAACAACTATGAGCAGATGGATTTCTCCACTCTCGAAGAGAAAGTGGAACTCCTCAAAGGTCAGATGTTTGATCTCGAAGAGGAGCTGAATGAAAAGCGCCGCGAGCTTACGACTTCGAAAGATAAATTCCTGGCCATGGATAATGAAGCCTTCAAGAACTCTTCAAAACTTGAAGAATACTCACGCCTTCTCCAGGATCTCACGACAGAAATCGAAACACTTGAGAAGAGCACTTCGAATTTCACTGACGATCTCATGCGTGATCGCTCTAAAGTAAAATCATCTCAGGCGAAAGTTGAAGAACTTTCAGCCCTGTTGCCTTCCCTCAAGGAAGAAGTTGAAAAGCTCACGGCAGAGCTTAAGGCCCAGGATCAGCATTTCCGGGAGCTTTCCCGCGATGTGATCCAGCTTGAGAGTAAGCGCAATTCTCTCATCGAGATCAATAACTCAGCTGAAGGCCGCCGCGCCGGAGCTATGAAGCTCGTCACTCAGGTGGCCGACGGATCAATTGAGATTCTCGGTAAACTCATTGAGTGTGATCCTGAGTATGCTGTCGCTATTGAACGGCTGATAGGCGAGTCACTTGATGCCGTTCTTGCCACCGCCGGTAAAGATGCATTCAATGCTCTCACGACAGATTTCAAGGCCACTGTCGATCTCATGTGGCCGACAGAATCGACCATTTCCTCTGAGTCGATCGGACGTCTTGAAACCCAGGGCTGCCAGGGCATGAAGGCCCTCTCTGAAATCATCCGAATCAATAATCCTGAATTCGAAGCTAAACTTCAGAAAATTCTGAACGGCTTCTTTATCGTTGAGAACCTCACCACGGACCTGGCTTCAAGGATCAATCCTGATATCCAGTTTAAAGGTCTCGTTTCCAGGGATGGAAGTGTTCTCATCAAGAAGATCGGTAACTCGGTTGTCTACGGCGTAAGAAAAGATGAAGCCTCAGCTCAGGAAGGGATTGTTCAGAGAAACAATCTGATTCAGGAGATGGGAGTAACTCTCGATGCCAGACAAGCTGAACTCGCGATTCTTGAAACCACGATCATGCAGACTGAAACATCCCTTTCTGAGAAAAAAACTGAACTCGAGAAGATCTCTTCAGAGTTCAATGAGATCAATACAATCTTCGCAGCAACGAAAGCCGCTCTTGAATCAAAAGAATCTAACCAGTCTTCCAATTCTCAGCGCCTCTCCATTCTTCAGAACAGAAAGACTGAAACATCAGGTCTTCGCCTGACTCTCAATGAAGCTGACGAGAAGGTTGTAAAAAACAAAGAAGAACTCGAAGCAACTGTGAAAGAACTTGCTGAAGCTGTGGCCGATCTCGAGTCGCGCTTCCAGGAAATAAGAATCAGCTTTGAGAATGAGCGCGATGATATGATGGAGCTGAAAGTAAAAGCTCAGTCTTACCAGTCGCAGCTTTTATCGCTCAAGTCTCAGATCGAAGACGTGAATTCGCAGATTGATCGTTACCGTGAGAAACAAGGTGCTAACCTTGAGCTTCTTGAGACCTATCAGACTGAAATTGAAAATGCTGAGGCTGAAGTTGAAACGACCGAAGCTTCTAATCGCGATCTGGCCGACAATCTCTCGGATAAAGAGTCTTTCCTTAATCTCCTGAAAGATCAGATTGCCCAGCTCCTCATGTCCATGCAGGAGAAAGAGTCTGAACTGAAGGATATTGTTTCCCGTCTCAACAAGATCGAAAAAGAGAATGTTGAACTTGAGCTCAAATCTAAGCAGATCATTGAAGAAGAAGAACTCCTCGTGAAGGATATCTTCGAGCGCTATAAGATTGATCTCCGTTCAACTATGATGAAGCAACTTGAAATTCTTTCAGATAAAGTGACCGGACTGAGAGACATCTCGCCTATGTTCATCATGGAAACGGAAGAAGGTCAGAAGACGCTTGAAGCTCTGGAATATGAGTTTGAGAAGCGCTTCCCGGGCCAGATCAAAGAAGCAAAAGAAAAATTCAAAGATTATAAAACTGATTTCAACCGTCTAGGTGAAATTAACTGGGCCGCGATTGAAGATTACGATCGCCAGAAACTTCGCCATGACTTCCTGAAGACTCAGGAAGAAGAGCTGAAGAAATCTCTGCTCGATCTTCAGACTGCTATCCAGCACATCGATGAGAAGTCGAAGGAAAGATTCAAGGAAGCCTTCTCTGAAGTAAATGAGCGTTTCTCGAAAGTCTTTCCGATCATCTTCGGCGGTGGTGAAGCGAAACTTGAAGTGACAGGTGATCTCGACTCTATCGATTGTGGTGTCGACATTATCGCGAAACCTCCTGGTAAAAAAATGCAATCCATCACCCTCATGTCGGGTGGTGAAAAAGCGATGACTGCAGTATCGCTTATCTTCTCTATCTTTCTTGTGAAGCCATCTCCGTTCTGTCTCCTGGATGAGGTCGATGCACCACTTGATGATGCAAACGTCGGCCGCTTCAATGAGCTTCTTCGCGAGATGAGCTCTGAGTCTCAGTTCATCCTGATTACTCATAACAAGAAAACCATGGAACTCAATGACACACTTTACGGTGTAACCATGCAGGAGCCCGGGGTCTCTAAGGCCGTTTCGGTGCAACTCCATTAGTGGTTTGTGGACAGGGGATAAGTAGACTCCAGGATGAGGACGCTTTCCCCTTTTCCCAATTTAGGATTTTTATGAAATTTAGTCTTATCCTTCTTCTTATCCCGACACTTACTTTTGCGAAGAGCATTCTTCCCGCTTCGTTTAGCGCTCAGTATGAAAACAGCTGGCAGTCAGCGATTGGCGGAACAAAAAAAGAATTTGGTTCTATTGATTACAAGTATCCAAGTAATGTCCGTCTCGATGTGAAATCAGAACCGAACCTCACGCTCGTCACAAATAAAGCAACCAGCTGGTATTATCAGCCAGCCTTTGTGAAGACAGAGCAGGCCCAGGTAACGGTACAAAAAAGTAGTTCTCACCCGGTCATCAAGTTTCTTGATTCTTTGAAAGAGGGTGTGGAGAGTACAAAGTATTTCAGTTCAAAAGAAAATGGGAATGATCTCGTTATGACGTTCAATAAAGAAGGTCAGAAAGAATTCAGTCTCACGGAGGTCATCCTCCATGGAACAAAACCATATAAGGATGTTTCCGGTCTCAAGGACATTCAGTCGATTGAGTTAAAAGACTCGAATGGAAAGATTAAGAATCTGAGATTTACTGATCTCAAGGAAGGAGTGACTTTTCCAGCGTCGCACTTCATCTTCAATGTTCCGCCAAAAACCAAAGTCATCAAGGGTTAAGCGCAGTCATTTCGAAAACCACACCGGTCCATCTTCACGAACCGTATCGAGAGTCACGCAATGGAGACCTCCCGCAAATATTCGTGAGTGCCTGAGCCTCACGACGATAGGTTCCAGTCCATTTTGAACGAGGAGATCGACCGTTTGCCGGGAGTCACCTTCATTCTCCTCGAAGACAAGAGTTTTCTTGGGAGAGAGAGGCAGGACATTGACGTTAATATTCGCCGAAGCCATTTTTAGTATGCTTTCCTCAGATCCGAGAGGTTCAGGGACTCTGATGATTTTCCACTTTTTCAGCCAGTCCGGAAGGAGCTGAACCTTTTCCTGCATGCCCACGCAGTTAATGAGAAGCAGCCCCTCCCTCAGGGGCATGAACATCCCATCGATGTGGTGGTCGGTGAGGTTCACGGGATGAATCCGGGCCCTGTCGCCGAGGTGTCTTCTCAGCCACTGAAGGCCTTTCCAATGATTAGCAGTGGAAACGTTCATGACGATGTCCCGGCCAAAGCGCAGGCACTGAGCTCCGTCGAACATGATCTCGTAGGCAGAAGGCTCCGAGTATTTTCTTTCAATCTCGTCCGGGGAGAAACCCGAGATAAACTTTCTGTCATAGTCTGATTCTCTCATCCGGCTCTTGGGAGAGCATGTCCACCGGGCGCCTTTTTCAAAGTAGTCGTTAAAGATTTCCTTGAGAAGTTCGTTCTCGAAATAGCGTCGGTCCCAGAGAGGGCTCGTTTCGATGATCTCATCTCCGAAGATCAGAGACTGGTCCCGGATATTCTCAGCACCGATGAGTTCCTCTTCGAAGACAGGTGTACGAAATCGCGCACCCACCTCAGGTCTCAGGGGGCGGAGAGTTTTGATCCCGAGTCTTTCAAGGGTCTGCGCGATCTGATCGAGGTCCTCCTGACGTTGCTCGGAAAATCTTTTTTTCAACGTGACACTTCTTTCCAGAAAATCATTCGAGACATTGGTCTCAAAGAAAAAGCGAAAGGAGTGATTGATGTTAATCACGTCCAGCATACTGCAGTGACCGACGACGACTTCTTTCAGTTCTCCCCATTCGGTCCAGGAGTTAAGCTTCATACGCACAGTCCTCATCCCGACGAGGCATCCGAACTGGATGCATCATGATTTTCTCTCAGGTCATTTATTTTCCAATGGGCATTGATGAAAAGCAAATCTGTTGTCGAGCGTGATGATCATCGCCGACTCTTTGGCATCCTGCCACCGTCGGCATACCGGTCCCGCAAGCACGCTTGCTTCCTGACCATAAACAAAGCCCCCAACCAAATCGAACTTGGTTGAGGGCCGTGTCTGGGTAGGGGGGACTCTAACTTTGGTTAACCTCCATAGGCCTGTATGAAGGCCGCCAAACCGAAAATATTTAAACAAACCGTGAAAGCATAAAAGCCTAAGTTCATTTCCGTCCTTTGATCATGTTTAAGCGGATAAGAGCTGCTCAATATAGATGTCAGTCGTGTTCGACTCTGATCTTTGTGTATAAAGGACTTCGTTCCGGTTGCCGTAGGTCAGGATCTCGATGCCGGCCTCAAGGACACAGTCCTCAAACGTGGTGGAATAGACTGAGGCTGCAACCCACTTGCAATTGTTGAAGCTGCAATTCTTGAACTTGCACTTACGCAAGTGACTGAATTCAAAGTTGCAATTCTCAAAGACACAGTTCTCGAATGTAACTCCATGAAATTGCGTGGCATAGAAAGTGCAGTCGGAGAAAACCACATGCCGGTAGGTGCTCATAGAAACGCGTGAGCCGGCCAGGATTTGGTGGGCGACGACGAGGAAGGCCAGGTGTTCATCCTTGATCATCTGATAGCTTTCCGATGATTCGATTTGAGTCTTTTCAAATGTTTGTGTGAACATGGTCCCCTCCGACTTGCGGGATGAAGTATCCCTTTCCTGACTGCAATTGTATGGCATTTGACAATTTGCGTCAAGCAAAAGAATTGCATAAAGAAATTATTTTGCAATCCGACAAGGAATTCAAGGGGGTGGATCATGATCCGCTTTAATCCAGAGTTCCTCGAAAACTTCCTGGCTGTTGTCCGTAAGTACATGCAGTTAAGGGGTGGTCTCACCCAGAAAGATCTCTCTGAACAGATGAATGTCGGGATCTCCACCATGTCTCGTTTTCTCAATTTGAAAACATCCAATGTCGACGAGCAACTGGTTGCAAATATCATTGCGACACTGAATATCCCTTTGCATGAAATTATTGATGGAGTGGAAGAAGAGTCCACTGAGAACTTCAAGCGTCTCGTTCAATATTATAAAGATCTCAAATCTTCCGATCAGCTACCAGGTGATGATTCCTACAAAGGAACGGATGCTAAGCAGAGAACGCAGGCAACGATCAATGTGGGCGGGAAAAAACAGAGTGTCTCTTTCGGAGAGAATATTCTCGGCGGTTCTCAAAAAACCGAAATCACTATCAGGGAGAAACTTGAAACACTTTCTCCCCGGCAGAAAGCTTATCTCACGGACTTTTTAAATCTCGATGTCTCGGACAGAGATTTAATTGTCGACCTGGGAGACGCCATCTTCCGTTACTTCCGTTCAAGGAATGTGGAATTTTAGATGATCGGATTTCTGGCCCTCACACTTTTCTCTCTCACCGCTATGGCGGCACCAGGCTCTATTGAGGTCTGGTTTCTCTCTAATACCAAAGTCTCCGAAGTTCAAAAACTTCTCGATCGACCCCAGTATGTTTATTCCAAGAAGACGGCCGAACTCCAGTGTCAGGAGATGGGCGACTTTTGTTTTGATCCGCAATACGGTTTGTATAAGAGAGATGATGCTGGCGTTGTCGTGAATGATGAAGAAGCGAAGATTGAAACGAGGAAGGCGCCTTCCATTCCTTCCGCGACATCCGTTGATCGTGAGCTCATTAACTGCGATCCCAATAATTACTTTGATATTTTCTGCGGCAAGGCCCGCAAAGAAGCCAAGTCAGATATTAAGTTCGATTTGTGGATTGATACTAGTGGCTCGGTGAAAGAATTCGACTTCGTCGATAAGGAAGGCGGTTGTTACCGCAAATCTCTGGTGAAACGTCTGGATGAAACCTGTGGGTTTCAGCAAAAAGTAAATGTGATGATGTTCGATGTTTCGATCAAGCAGGCGGGAACGATGGATTCCCTCTGTAATAATCAGGGCCTCAATGATTATAAGAAATTGATCGACTGGATTGAGCGCTCAACTGCGAAAAAGCTCGTGATCATTACTGATATCTATGAGTTCCACAAGGAATTCGCCGACTACATCGAAAGTAAGCATGGAAAATTTCGCGGGGATAAAGACGCACTTAAGGCCTCTGACCTTCTAAATCTCGTCGACGAGCTTGAAAAATCCTGCCGATAATTGCAAAATCCCGACATGGACGTAAAAACACTTCTCACCTGGTCGAAGCAGGAATTCTCCGGACTTCCTTGGCGGCAGAACCGATCGCTGTACCGGACTCTCGTTTCTGAGATCATGCTCCAGCAAACGACTGTGGGAACTGTGAAGAATCATTACGAGAGATTTCTCATTACGTTTCCGGATCTCGAGTCCCTCGCCAGTGCTACGGAGAGTGAACTACTCGTTGCATGGAAAGGTCTCGGTTACTACCGGCGTGCGAGAAGTCTCAAAAAAATTGCGGAAGCAATCGCTCGTGATCACGCAGGAAAGTTTCCCCATGATCTTGATCATCTTCAGGAGATCAGCGGGATTGGTCCCTACACATCGAACGCAATCGTCGCCATTGGTATGGATAAGAGAGCTCTCGCAGTTGATGCCAATCTCGAAAGGGTTATCGCGAGACTTTATGGGATGAAAACTGCAAAAGGTCCGAAGCTTCAGAAGGAGATTTCAGGATTATTCACGGAGAAGAAAATCTTCACCGGAAAATATTCCTGGCGTGCTCTGAATGAGGCCCTGATGGATCTTGGACGGACCTTCTGTCAGTCGCGGAAAGCGACCTGCGAATTATGTCCCTTGAAAAAAGAGTGCAAAGCTTACTCAGCAGGAACACCATTAAAATTTCCTGTGGACACAGTGGGAAAGAAAAAAGCGCAGGAGCATGAACTGACTCTTCTTCGCGCCTATGTGGTGAAGAAAGGAAAAATCCTCGTTTATGAGAAAGAAGACGGGGAGTGGCTTTCGGGCCAGTTTGAAGTTCCGACTTTCATCGTCTCATCTACTGATGAAAAGCTCGCTCAGTATCCGAAACTCAGAAATAAATTCCCTGGTGAAAAGATTCTTCTGAAAACTGGTATTACAAAATACAAGATCACGAATCAACTAATCGTGACGGACGAGAAGCAGCTGAAGAGCTGGGATTTCACCCGGAAACTTGTCTGGAAGGATTTACTGAAAGCGGAATCAAATCTCAGCACCACGACGTTAAAGGGACTTAAGTCACTCAAACTTGTGCCGGGGACAAACTGACTCCGATATTTTCGTCTTCATCCAACGTTTAGTTGAGGTTCCCAAATCAACTTTGCTACAACCCGGGCAAGTTTTCTTTCTTAACCGGAGTTCAAGATGAA
>JAYVHR010000465.1:0-14940 GCA_043771075.1 Bacteriovoracaceae bacterium | reverse complement strand
TGCACGATAATCTTTCTTATCGTGCACATCCAATTGCCCCGACCAGGCATTAAGGCCCACATTAACCTAGACTTAACGCAAGGCTTCGCCGGCGGCGAAACGCTGCGTTTTGGTCCCTTTCCACCATCATTTTCAGGCCGTATAAGCCACAGATGAAATCTCTTTTTCTTATCTGCCTTTTCTTCGTTTCCGGAACCGTTTGGGCCCGCCATTTCGTCCTGGTTGCGGGTCTGAATAACGAACAAGTTTCTGCGTACTTTGTTTCTTTCGAAAATTACCTGAAATCTCATGGCCATGTTCACATCACAAAAATCTCGCCATCATCGCTGAATACCATAGCTGAAAATAAGTCGTATCTTCGCCGGAAATTTCTTGAAGCCTTTGAGCTTCATCAGGAACCGCTGACGATCTTTGCTCATAGTAAGGGCGCTCTCGAAACCGCCCATACGCTGGCCACTTATCCGCAGGATTTCCCCGCCGGAATCGTTGAACGCGCGGTCTACGCCAATGCACCATTTCAGGGCTCGCCATACATGCCTGAATCTATCCGGAAATTTGAGGAGCAATGGGGCCACTTCGGGAACCAGTACAATCCGGTTTATCTGAACGCTCTTCGGGTAATGAAATCTCTTCTCACAGAAAATATTCTTTCCCTTAAACTCACCGAGGATTCACTCTCCGCACGGACTTATTATGCCCGCACCGTCCAGGACGCGAGAAAAGTTTCTGTGATCCTGAAAGACTCAGCGGAATTCCTGAAAAACTACGGTCCGAATGATGGGCTGATTCCCGTCAATAATCAGATGATGAAAGATTTCGGCAATGATGCCGGAATCTTCAATAATATCGATCACACGGATTTCTTTGTCCGGAAATGGGCACTTGATTCACCGACTTCGAAAGTCATGGATGAAATATTCTTCATCATCGATTAACCGTAATTAACGATTTTCCGTCTTCCTCACTGTCACTCAATTCACTAAAATGAACACATGAAAAAAATAATTCTTCTCGCTCCCTTTGTTATCACTCTGTCTCACGCCGCGACTGTCGGTGGATTTGAAATCGAATCCTACGGCTTCATCAAAGCGAGCTCGATGTACGCCGACAAGGCACTCTCGAGTTATAACAACATCAATCTTTCTGCTCCCACTAATGCCACGGCCCAGACGCGTTCGCAGGATAAAACTTCCCGCATGTCTTTCCAGGCAGCTCAATCACGCATTGGTGCTTACGTAGGAAAAGAAAATGTGAAAGGGCATCTTGAATTCGACTTCATCGATTTTGCGAAATCTTCTCCTGCTCAGCAGATGGTTCCGCGTGTGCGGATTGCGGCCATCTCTTATAAATGGGGCGACGGTAACAGAATCAACATCGGTCAGGACTGGGATCTTTTTTCTCCGACCACAGCATACACCTACGATATCGTGGGCCTTTATTTTCTCGCAGGTAATACCGGATTCATGCGCCAGCAGGCGCAGTATCTGAAAACTGCGGGCACGTGGGAATTCGCCGCTGCTCTCGGGATGGCCGGAAATAATCCGGGTGTGACAGATAATGATCTTGAACTCGGAAAATCCCCTACCTATTCAGCAAGAATTTCGCACGATCTCGGCAACGGAAAAGTCGGAGTCTCTGCCATTTATTCAACTCTCCATTATGTTGCCGATGGCGAAAATGGTTCGTCTCATGATTCTTACGGATACAATCTCTTCTTAGAGAAAACTCTTGGGAATGTGCAGTTTAAGTCTGAAGCGTACTACGGTCAGAACATGGCCAACATCGGAACTCTCGCTATCGGTAAAGGTAATCAGCTGAACAATGTGCGTGAGTTCGGGGGAATGCTTTCTGCCAGTATCAAGACAGCTGAGAACCAGAGCTTCTTCGGAGGACTCGGGCTTGCCAAAGTGGACAATCAAAGTTCGATCTCGCCATTTGCCCTGACCGGAACCGCTCCGAGCGTGAGTGTCCGGGATACCGGCATCAGAAGCAATTTCCTCTCGCGAGTGGGTTACGAGTATAAGATCACGCCTGATTTCTCATGGATGAGCGAGGTTTCGCGATATGAGACGACCACGAGATTGAGCTCTTCGAGCTTCAAAACCCTGGTAGCGCACAGTCTGGAGTCCGGGGTTATCCTCAAATTCTGAGGGTCAAAGATTTCCTTTAACTCCTTCATGACAATGCCCGATAAGACCTTCATGAAGGATATAGAGTTTCTCTTATTCATCGCCGACAAAATGTTTTTCGCCATCATCTGCGGAGTGATAGTCGGGTTTGAAAGAAAGCTCAACCGCTCCCCTGCCGCCTTCAAAACCCAGATTCTTATCAGCGTCGGCTCCATGCTCTTTATTGCCATGGCCTCTTTCAATGATGATCTTCGCCCCCAGACAGCTCGAATCATCGCCCAGATCGTAAGTGGAATCGGCTTCCTCGGCGCCGGTGCCATTATCAGAAATGGCAGCATGAATGTCGTGGGTCTCACGACCGCGGCCTGGATCTGGTTTACTGCTTCTATGGGGATCATGGTTGGTCTTGGTTACGGTATCTCGGCCGTCTTTGTGACTTCTACCCTCACCGCCGTCATTACGATCATGCGTAAGTTCGAGCGCTCCTATTTTGACAACCATCAGGACCAGGTCACAGTCCTCAGAAAAGAAGTTTCCGAAGTCGATAACGACGAGAAAAAATCCGCATAACTGTCTAAACTTTAGACACCCCTTCCAGATTAAGACAAATCCATCACATTCCCGCGCCTGAATTGTGGCGACCGGTTTGCAACGGTATTCCCAACATTGTTTATTTTTCCTGGAGGGAATTTATGTGGATGAAGCCAATCGCTTCTCTTTTATTACTGTCCGTTTTTTCAAGCGCTCACGCGGGTAAGATCCTCTTACAAAGTGGCGAGTGGACAGCAGAAGACACTTCCGACCGCAGAAATCCTAATGGCCATTGCGTGGCCTACACGGAGAAAGAGATCGGCAGCACAACATACAGGCTCATGTTCTCCCGCCTGAAAAATTCCCCGGGTCCTACCGACATTCAGATGATCATGACTGACGGAAAGCCGGCCACCAGCTTCACCATCACATTAAAAGACGAATCGGTTCTCGCGTTTGCCAACGGCGGACCAACAACAGTCAAGAGACAGGTTTCGGCCTGGTATATTCCACAGCACACAACAAACCTCATTGCTCAGCTCGACGACAGAAAAGATCTTAAAGTGAAAGTCGCAGACGGATCACGCGATCCACGTCTTGAGTTTTCTGCTGACGGATTTAAGCGTGTAAAAGAAAAGCTCCAGGAAAAATGTCTTAACAACGCTCCTATTTATGATCTCGCGTTCGAAGAATCATTCATCATCAATAAGAATCCAATTAATCCACTGGGGATTTCTCCGGATCAGGTGAAAGAACTCCGCCGTGTTCTCAATGCTGGTTACTCCGTTCATCTTGGTATCAAAGGTACTAAAGAAGACATGGTGAAACTCCAGGCGAAATTCCAGAATCAACTGAACGAAAAAGAATCACTCGCTAACCGTATTCAGGATATAGGAAGCAGAGAAATTCCGGGTATTGAAAATGCTCAGAAAAACAATGATGCTCTTCAGGCCTCATCAGAAACTCAACTTGGTCAGGTCAAAGTTGTTATTACGCAACAGCAGGGTTCTTTGACTGCAGCTCAGGCGCAGCTCAATACAGCACGCACAGTCATTGCTCCATACGAAGCGGAACACGCTGATCGTGAAAATCGAGCAGTTTCTTCAAGAAGCAATGTGAACAATGCTAACCAGAGACGCAGTGAAATTATTAACGGTATTAACAGCGCTGAAGCTAGAGTACAGCAGCTTTCAAATGAAGCTGGCGGAATTCAGAATCAGAACGTTCGTCTTGATCAGGATCTGAGATATGCCCGCCAGAACCGCGCCCGTGCTGAACAGGACGCGAGAAGTTTCCAGCCACGTGAAGAGCGCATGAGAAGACTCCAGGGTGATCCGGTTTATCAGGGTGCCCGTCGTGAACTTCCGACTCTCCAGAATAATATCCAGATCGTGGAAAATGCTTTGAACGATGCCCGCGGTCGTCTCCTGGCCCGCGAAACAGAACTTCGTGTTTGTCAGACGAGAACTTCATTTGTTGAAATCAGATCATATGACCGCGTTCCTGCACAGGACAGACCACACGGTCCAAACTACGACCCGAATCGTCCGCGTCCAGATGGAGATCGCCCGAACCGTCCGGAAGTTCCAACACAACCAACTACTCCGACTCCACCGGTTGTAGTGACACCTGTTCCGACAACTCCGACAACTCCGACAGTGATTGATTGTACATCTGAACAAAACACAGTGAACGCAGCTAAACAAGTTGTGCAGAATCTTGAAGTCCAGAAGAGAGATGCTCAGTCCCGCCTGAATGATGTGGAGAGAAGAATGGATCAGATCGAGCATCGTGTAGAAAATGATGTCGAAAGAATCCGTGATGAACTCCAGTCACGTGCAATGGCAGCTATGCGCCAGGAAAGTGGTCTTGAAAATCAACTTTCAATGAACATCAGAAGACTTGAAGTGATCATGAATGTAGAGATTCCACAGCAACAGAACATCAGCAACGCTCTTTCGAACGAGCTCCCTGGTGTCGAGGCCCGCATTGCTCAGGAAACTCCGAATGCTAACCGTCTTGAGTCTGAGCTCCTTTCATTTGAAAGACGTGTGGGTTGGGATGCAAAAGTCCAGGCAGTTCAGGTTGCAGAGAATCTTGTTTCTCAGAGAAGTAATGATCTGAATCGTTCACTGACTCAGAAAGCGAATCTCGATAACCAGATTGCCCGCTGTATTCAGGACCGCATGACTCTTGCCAATAACAAGAACGATGCGATCAACAGAAAACTTCAGGCCGAAGCACGCCTCCAGGTTGTGATCGCGTCTCTGATTCCTTTCGATCAGGAAAAAGCGCGCCTCGATCAGCAGGAGTCTGATCTTAAAAACCAGCTCTCGGTACAGGCCCAGGACTTCGAGGCCAAGCTCCCTTAGTGCTTCCTTAATAAGATCTTAATAGGACGGGCCAAATGCCCGTCCTTTTTTTTTCGAGATTTCAACACTCTTACTCTCCGCTTCTCTTAAATAGTCTGTCATTCCCTTCCCTTTCTCGCTGCGGTTTCCTATGGTGCCGGGACTTAATTGATTCCCGGAGTAAACATGAAAATTTTCATTTCATTGACCGTTCTTTTGACCCTCACTGCTTGCGGAAAAAAAATCGATGACCGCGCTGAAACTCATTTTAAAACAAGTGGAAAAGCTCTCCTTACGGCACCAGAAGTCTGGAGCATTCACTCGGATCGCGTCCTTCCGAAAAAAATCCGTGTAGTGATTAATGATATGGAGTTTTTAAATGAGTGCACCGGAGTCGGGAAAAAAGATGCGGAAGTTCTTCGCACTTTCCGCAACGGTACAGTAAATCTCAGTTCCTATGCGGCCTTCCGTCAGGACTTCTTCGACATTGATATTTTTGATCTCGGAGAGTGTGATCACTCAAACGTATTCTTCTCGCAGGATTACGTTGATCAGATGATCATAGACCACCCGGCCGGAGCACCAATCAGGATTGTTCTTCGCCTACGTAACTCTTAATTAGAATTTTCTTACTGGCGCAGAACTCTGGCGCCAGAATCGGCCGGAGCATCAGGAATCACCGGGAGATCAGACTTAGTGTTGATGCCGCGATCCGAAGTATTCTGACTGACTTCATCTCCATCGTCCTCGGGTTCGCCTTCTTCCATCAGGCGAGCGAAAAGTTCTGTCAGTTTCAACTCATCATTACAACGATTGTCTCTGCTGAACTCAACGAGTGCATCTATTTCATCAAGACTTGAATTGGGATTTCTGATCGTTGCCTCAACACAGGCAAAATTGAGATCGCATTTAAATTCTCTGATCTGGTCAGGAGTGCGGTACATCCG
Organism: Bacteriovoracaceae bacterium; assembly: GCA_043771075.1. Taxonomy (GTDB): domain Bacteria; phylum Bdellovibrionota; class Bacteriovoracia; order Bacteriovoracales; family Bacteriovoracaceae; genus Peredibacter. The sequence goes on along the minus strand of JAYVHR010000465.1, from coordinate 8,982 downwards.
GTCGCGGATTTCGTAATCACACGCTGCCTGCGCCGATAGAGAAATTAGAGTCAGAAGAAGAAAAAGTTTCATAGAGCTCCCGGAGTGGTTTAGTCGGCTTCTGTGCCGTAACCCCTCCCTTATCATTATAGTTTTCTTATCTCTTCGATACAAGCTTACAACTTGTGACAATACCTTCATCATTCAGCTGAATTCCCACGGTTCTCTTTGTTGTCATCGCCTTCTTCAGGCACTCCACTGCCGGACCGCGACTGACATGAAGAGTTTCCTGGTGATCTGAGAGGGTAAAAGAGATGCTTTCTTTTTCCATTTTAAGATCACTAATCCTGTCGAAGACGACGGCAGCACCAGCGGATTTCGCAAAAAGAAAAATGATAATGTTGAGGGTGTAGATGAGTGCGAGGGAGAGAAATCTCTTCATGAGAACTCCTGTTTAGTCACCGTCATGGTGACTTTTGCTGGAGCTACAATACCATTCCCGGAAGGCTTGAGAAGAGCGTCTTACTTCTTTTCAGAGTGCTCTTTGGCACCAACCTAAAGATCGGATTTAAGGGCACACAGAGGGTCTGGGATAACCACTCGCGAGGCTTCGCTTGAGCGAGCATCCTTTGATGTCGTCTCCATCCTTAACAATATTCCAGTAGGCCACTTCCTTACCTTTGTGATCATACACAATGGCCTCGTCCGGACCCGCATCAGGCCTGCCAACCAGTTTCTCCAGAATTAATCCCTCCCTGTTGAATTTCCTTTCGAACCAACTGGTTTTTTCTGAGACCTTCTCCTTCATGAGATTACCATCGCCATATTCTTTACGATAAGTTTTCCCGTTTACATACTTCTCCTCGATATAGAGAGCACCGGTGGCGTAATACTGACGGACAAGAGTCCGCACACCCTTATCCATAGTGACCTCAAGCTTTCCCAGAAAATTATTGGATGAGTAGGTGAAAGGAGCATTGAAGCCACACACCTTCTCGTGTTCTTCGGTGTAAAAGTTCTCCGTACAAATAACACTCGATACCTTGTTTTCAGAATCGTAAACAATGGTGATGTAACCTCCGCCCTTAGTATCAAAATACCATAAACTCTTTCGCTCACTTCCGTTGTAAATTTCTTTTTGCATTCCGTGTTTATAGCCGTCTTTGTAAGAGGCTACTTCTATAAGTTCACCCAACTTTGAATAGCCCTTATGAGTCGTGATAATCTTGCCGTCATTATCTTTGGAATGCTCAGTGGTGTATCTCGCCGGACTCTCTGAAGGAATATATTCACCATCCGGCACTTCTATTATCCGCACAGATTCAAGGACCCATTTGGGTTTTTCGGAGGATCCCGAAAAGGTAACAACAAGTGCAATAAGGAGACTTACCCCGAAGAGAATGGTGAAGATGATTTTCATAGATTGATTTTAACCGCTGACGGGAATTATACGAAAAGTAAGGGATTGGACCGACTACCATTAGCGCTATGGGCAGATTGAGGGCCTCGGTGCCTCACTTGCGAGGCTTCGCTTGAGCGAACAACCCTTAACTGAGAAACCCTCTTTAACAATGTTCCATAAGGCCACTTCTTTCCCGACAAGGTCGTAAACAATGGCCTCTTCACGATAAGGGCCCTGGTTGCGGATTCCGATTTGTTTTTCAAGGAGAATTCCTTCTCGGTTATATCTCTTTTCAGACCAGCCGTTTTTTTCAGACACATGCGCAGAGCGGAGTATTCCTTTCTCATCATAAGTGTCCCTATAGTTTTTTTCGTCAGCGTATTTTTCGTCGATCCAGATTCCACCCTTCCGAAAATAATGTTTTTTGGCGACCTCGATTCCCTTGTCGAGAGTTACTTCGAGCTTTCCTCTTATCGAAGAATTTGTTGAGTAAATGAAGGGGGCGGAAAAACCACAGACTTTTTCATGTTCTTCCGTGAAAAAAATGTTGGAGGTGCACGAGGCATTTATGACATTTCCGGATGGATTATAGCTGATGATAATCGCACGACGGCCCTTCTCATCAAAGTACCAGAAACTTTTGCTGAGTTTTCCATCCCTGAAGTATTTGTGTGGACCAAACTTTTTACCGTCTTTATAAGAAAGTTCTTCCATAAGAACATCTGTTTCCGAAAAAGCTTTTCTTGTCTCGATTATCTGCCCAAATTTATCTTTCGAAAATTCAGTGACGTGTCTCACCGGTATTTGTGCAGGCGGAAACTCGCCTGCCGGCATATCACCCAAAACAGTATCCAGAATCCCCTTTGGTTTCTCCGACTCCCCGGAAAAAGCAATAAAAAGACTTAATCCGAAGAATAGGGCAAAGAAGATTCTCATGAGAAGGGATTTTAACAGCGACCCGGGGTGGATACCAAAAGCAGGGTCTTAGAAATGACCCCCCTGCCAGAAAAACTGGCAGAGGAATTTAATAAGGAAATTAAACGAGGGCCTGACGGAGAACGCAGCGAAGAGGCTCAGCAGCTCCCCAGAGAAGCTGGTCGCCCACTGTGAAAGCGTTAAAGTATGTATCCCCGAGAGTCATCGGACGAAGGCGACCGATCGGCACATGAAGTTTTCCGGTCACTGCGGCCGGCGTGAGTTCCTGAAGCGATGTCGCTTTATTATTCGGAATAAGTCTCACCCAGTCGTTGGCCGACTTGAGAATTTCTTCCACGGTTGAAAGATGGGCAGATTTTTTAAGCTTGATAGTTAATCCCTGAGAGTGACAGCGAAGTGCACTTACACGCACGCACGTTCCATCAACGGGAATCTCTGTTGTGTTTCCGAGGATCTTATTGGCCTCAACCTGAGCTTTCCATTCTTCACGCGACTGACCACTTGGAAGTTCGGAATCAATCCAGGGAAGAAGATTGAGTGCGAGAGGGTGACCGAAGTTTGCTTTCGGAAATTCCGAAGACGCGAGAGTTGTGTTCATTTCTTTTTCAAGTTCAAGTGCCCCCATGGATGGGTGCTTGGAAAAAGAGTTCCCGATCGTTTTCATCTGATCAAGAAGTTCAATCATATTTTTAGCACCGGCACCCGAAGCCGCCTGATACGTCATCGAGCTCACCCATTCAATCATGTTCTCGCGGAACAGACCGTGAAGAGCGATGAGCATGAGAGAGACGGTACAGTTCCCGCCGATATAATTTTTGACTCCGCTATCGAGGCCTTTCTGAATCTGAGTTCTGTTGACCGGATCGAGTACGATGATGGAGTCGTCCTGCATTCTCAGCGTTGAGGCGGCATCAATCCAGAGACCCTTCCAGCCGTTCTTCCGGAGAGTCGGGAAAATTTCCTTGGTATAATCCCCGCCCTGACAGGAGACGAGAATTTCCATCTTCGAGAGCTCTTGAGGATCCATTGCGTTTAAGACGGTAGGGTTCCCGTTGGCAACCGCAGGGGCCTTCCCCCCTGCCTGAGAAGTAGAGAAGAAGTGAGATTCCATGTGGGAAAAGTCTTTTTCGGTGATCATTCTCTCCATGAGAACTGATCCTACCATTCCACGCCAGCCAATAAATCCAACCTTTTTCATAGATCCTTCTCCGTTAATTAGTCCTCAAAAACATAATCCCGATTTTTTTTAAATGGCAACTTCCATTTTCAGAATTCATTTACTATGATGATTGTGAGTTTGCCTGAAGAGGCGCGATTCTTAGGTAATTCTAGTTAGGGGTAAGACCCATTGATCTAGGACCAGGGAAGGATCGCCGAAGTGGGAAATCCGTCTTATCGGAAATTTCATTGGTTAACGGGGATGAAGCCCCGTGATTGTCACAGAGATTATAAAGAATCTGTGGAGTGCTTAAGGAACGGAAATTGAGTCAATCAATCCCTCCCCTTCTGTATTCCACTTAAAATTTTTGAACTGCTTTGAAACTTCATCATGGAGATGAACGATGGATATTGTTGTAAGTAAATTCGGTGGAACTTCGATGGGAAATTACGAGGCTATGGCCCGTGCCGCTTCAATTTCCATAGAAAGAAATTCTTCTGTTGTCTGTGTTTCGGCAACATCCGGAACAACTGACAAATTAATCGAAATCGCCAAATGCGCTTCCACCGGCAAGATGGAAGATTGTGAGAAAGCGGTTTACTCCGTGAAAGAAAGACACACCGGTCTTCTACGTGAAACCAAAGCAAATGCTGAAACCGAAACTCAACTCAATGGCCTTTATACTGAACTCGATCTGCTGGTTCAGAACTTATCTCTCCTGAAAGAGCTTACTCCCAGGGCCTATGATCATATTTTGAGTCTTGGCGAGAGAATGAGTTCGCTCATTTTCCGCCAGGTCTTAAAATCTCACTGGACCGGTCGCGAGGTGCATCTCCTGGATGCACGTACCGTGATTAAAACGGATTCGAACTTCGGGAAAGCAACTCCACAAATCGAAGAAATCGAAAAGCAGGCGAAGGCCCGCATGCAGCTCGATGGAAAAAATGTTTACGTCACTCAAGGTTTTATCGGCTCAGACATGCAGGGAAATACCACGATCTTAGGTCGCGGCGGCTCTGACTTCTCGGCTGCACTATTTGCTGAAGGGGTTTCGGCTTCCGTTCTTGAAATCTGGACCGATGTGGCCGGAGTCGCAACAACCGATCCGCGCCTTGTGAAAGAAGCACGGATCATCAATGAACTCTCCTATCAGGAAGCAGCGGAGATGGCGCAATACGGGGCGAAGGTTCTTCACCCGGCCACAATCGCACCTGCTGTCCGGAAAGGCATTCCGGTTTTCGTGGGATCAACTTTCGAAAAAGATCTGCCGGGAACGTGGATCCGCTCTGAAGTCAAAGAGAAGCCCGCAGTCCGCGCGATTACGCAGAGAAAGGCACAGGCACTTCTTACCATCACGACTCCATCGATGTACGGGACATATGGTTTCATGTCAGAGATCTTCGGGGTTTTCGGCCGTCACCGCGTGTCTGTTGACTGCGTAACAACCTCGGAAATTGCCATCGCAGTAACAGTGGAAAAAGCAACATTAGAAAATGAACGTTTCATCAAGGATCTTGAAAGTGTCGGAAAACTTCATATCGAATCTGGTCATTCTCTTATTTCTCTTATTGGTAACGAGCTCACTAACCGCGCTGCTCTGGCGAAAACCATCTTCTCGGAACTCGCGGACGTAAATGTCCGCATGATGAGTCTCGGGGCTTCCCAGTATAACTTCAACTTTCTCGTGAAAGAAGAAGTGGCAGCGGCGTGCGTGCAGAAGTTGCACAAAGCGCTGATAGAGAACACATGAAATTAGCACTCCTCGGGAAAGGTAAGACTGGAGGAAAAGTTCTGGAACTCGCTTCCGGCGATATCTCCATCGATACTTTCGACCGGAGTAATCACCCGACATACGAAAAACTTCTCAGTTATGATGTGATCCTTTCTTTTCTTCCTGGGGACGCTTTCGCTGAGCTTATCCCGACCCTGCTGGAGACGAAAAAACCTGTCGTAACAGGTTCCACCGGTTTTAAGTGGCCGGATAATTTCCATGAAACTCTCCGTGCGAAAAATGTTACCTGGATTTACGCCACCAATTTTTCTCTCGGAGTCGTTGTTTTAAAACAGCTGATCGAGCGTCTGAATAAAGTTTCCCATCTGTTTTCAGAAAAAACTCTTTCGATCCACGAAGTCCATCATACGAAAAAGCTCGACGCTCCTTCGGGCACTGCTCTTTCCATGAAGGAGTGGCTCGTAGGTGATTGTGAAGTCACTTCCGCCCGCGAAGGCGATGTCGTGGGTCTTCACACTCTGACTCTGGAAACTCCGTCGGAAATAATTCGCCTTGAGCATGAAGCGAAGAACCGCACACTTTTTGCGGAAGGTGCTTTGTGGGCGACCAAAATGATTTCGAAAACTGAACCCGGATTACACTCATTCCAGAAAGTGGTTGAAAACCATCTTTCACTTTAAAGGATCTATTATGAACATGAAAAATTATTCTCTCTGGACCGCGGTGATCACACCAATGCTCGATAATGGTTCAGTGGATTTTGAATCCCTCACGAAAGTATGTAAGCAGCAGATGGAGGCCGGTAACGGACTTCTTATTCTTGGCTCTACTGCAGAAGCACTCAATCTCAATCTCGCGACAAGAAAGAAAATTGTGGAACACGCACTCTCTCTCAATCCGACGACACCAGTGATGGTGGGAGTTGGTGGAAGTATGCTTGAAGATCAGCTTGATTGGGTAAAATATCTCGAGACGTTGAAAGTTGATTCCTATCTTCTCGTCACTCCTCATTACGCGAAACCAGGAGCTAAAGGTCAGTACGAGTGGTTTAAAACAATCATGGATGCTGTCACTAAACCGGTTATGCTCTACAACGTTCCCGGCAGATCGGCAGTGGCCATGTCGACGGAAGCTGTTGAGCGCCTGCGCACACATAAAAATTTCTGGGCAATTAAAGAAGCTTCAGGCTCAGTAGAAAAAATGAAAGAGTATCTGAAAGCATCCGGCAATGGCGCAGTCTTCTGCGGCGATGATGGACTTCTTCCGGACTTCACTGCTGCAGGTGCCTGCGGATTGGTATCAGTTGCTTCTAACTCGTGGCCGAAAGAAACGAATCTCTATGTTGAACAGTGCCTGAATAAAAGTTTTGATGCCAAGGAGCTCTGGACGAAAGCTGCGAACTCACTATTCGTCTGCTCAAATCCCGTGCCGGTAAAACGTCTCATGTTCGAGGTCGGAACTATCCGCTCACCAAAAATGGCGGCTCCCCTTTCTCATGAAGACATGATTTCAACTGATCCGGTAATGGAAGCTAATGAAGCTGTTCATCGCTGGTACAACTCTCAGAAAAAGGCTTAATCATGAACTGGCAGGAAACTCTCGATCTTCTCGAAAAAGGTATGGTCCGCTCCGCTTCCAAAATTGACGGGAAGTGGGTTGCTAATACCGAAGTCAAATCGGCGATCCTCGCTGCTTTTAAAGCTGGCGAGCTTCATCAATTCCCGAACGGTTTCGTGGATAAGCACAACTTGCCAGCGCGTGAGTTCACACCAGCTGACAAAATTCGTCTCGTCCCTGGTGGTTCATCCGTGAGACGTGGGGCCTTTGTCGCTCAGGGTGTGATCATCATGCCTCCGGCCTACATCAACGTAGGTGCCTTTGTTGATTCAGGCACCATGGTTGATTCCCACGCGCTCGTTGGTTCGTGCGCCCAGATCGGAAAAAACGTTCACCTCTCAGCAGGAGTTCAGATCGGCGGCGTTCTAGAGCCCATAGGCCAAACTCCGGTAGTGATCGAAGATAATGCTTTCATCGGTGCTGGAGCAGTGATCGTTGAAGGTGTGCAGGTTTCAGAAGGTGCAGTGATTGCTCCGGGTGTTGTTCTCTCGAGATCAATTCCTGTTTACGATTGCGTGAAAGAACGTGTTCTCGAAATTGGCGAACCCATTCCGCCATACGCTGTTGTTGTCACAGGATCGCGTCCTGTTTCAACAAATCTCAAATGGGCCGGTGAGCAGGGACTTACTCTCCGTTGTGCCATGATCATCAAGTACAAAGACGCTAAAACTTCTGCCGCTCTGGAGCTTGAATCTTGTCTGAGATAATTGAAAAACTCATTCAGGAATTTGATTCGTCTTTCTATTTTTATGACCTTGATGGATTTGAATCACACATCAGATCCATCAAAGCTCTGCTTCATCCCGACGTAAAAGTCTGGTATGCCTGCAAGGCCAATCCCCTTTCCAAAATTCTTTCGATCTTCCAGGACAATGGTTTTGGAGTGGACGTCGCTAGCCTTGGTGAACTTCATCAGGCGAAAATCGCTGGTGTAAAAAATCTCATCGCTACCGGTCCTGCCAAAACGCCGAAGTATCTCAGGACGATGATGGAGAACAATGTTTCCACCATCATCATTGAGAGCATTCAGCAGCTGCGCGATCTGAATGTGGTGGCGGGAACTCTCGGAAGAAAACAGGACGTTCTCCTCCGGCTTCAGCTCGACTGGTCCGGATCTCTTAAGAGTGTGCTTGGGGGTTCCGCCATTACTCCGTTCGGTTTGCACCCACTGGACTGGGAAAAAGAAAAACTCAAGGAATATGCGCACCTTGATATTATTGGTCTTCATTGCTTTCAGTGGGGAAACATCCTCGATGTGAATGAACTCCGGAAGATCTGGGATGAGACGATTTCTCAGTGTGTGGCATTTGCAGACGAGATGAAAATCGATCTCAAAGTTCTCGACCTGGGTGGTGGCCTCGGTGTTTCCTACAAAGATGATTACAGACTCCCCTTCACTTCTGTTCATGAAATCCTCATGGAGATGAAGCAGAAATATTCGCTTCGAGAAATCTGGCTTGAGCTCGGAAGATTTTCTATTGCTGAATTCGGTCACTACTTTACGAAAGTTGTGGATGTGAAAGATGTGCGTGGAAAAAAAATCGTCGTGACCGAAGGTGGGATTAATCATCTCGCGCGACCGGCACTCGTGAATGAATCTTTTCCGGTTTCGGCCATGCGAACATCCGTTAATACCACTTATTCACTTCACGGGCCTCTCTGCACAGCTCTTGATTACCTGGGTGACCACGAACTACCGGTAGATCTCAAGTCAGGAGAGTGGCTTCATTTTACGAAGACCGGTGCTTACGGGTTTACGGAATCGATGCCATATTTTTTATGCCACGAGCTTTGTGGTGAAGTTTATATTCACAAGAATGAGATTTATCATTCGCGGGAGCCATCATCTCCTTCAAGCTGGATGAAGTGATGGACCGCAAACTGACTGTAAATCTTATATGTAGCTGACATCTGCTACGGTTTATCAGTCACCTGTACACTTCAAAATTCCCATTCATGTTAAAAGTCCCCAACAAAAGTTTTTAATAACTATTCAAAGGACTATTCATGAAAACGATTCTTGTTCTTTCAACTCTCTCATTATTTGCCACTTCAGCGTTTGCCTGCAGTCCACCGCCGATGCTGATGTATCAGCAAGGCTTCCTGAACCAGGTCGTTAGTTCTAAGGCCTACAACAAAGCACTCAGTGAGCAAATG
>JAYVHR010000464.1:0-2095 GCA_043771075.1 Bacteriovoracaceae bacterium | reverse complement strand
ATGAATATGCTGGGAGCAGATGTCGAACTGGTAAAACAAGAAGACCAGCTCTGGCGTAAGCGCATCAGCGACACCCTGGAGGCTGCTATCAACGGAGTTTCTCTGGATAACCAGAGAGAGTCTGAGCAGATTCTTGATATGAACCCACAGAACAAAAAGAAAATCGGTCCGGTCGTCAGGAAATTCGCTCTCCGCTTCGGAGTTCCCGCCGCGGTTGCGACTGTTGTCATGGCCGATGTCGGAAACTTCCGCACTTTCATGGTTCACCAGGTGGGTGACATCATGAAACAGTCTGAATCAGCTTCACAGCTCTATGCGGATAAGCAGAAAACAGAATGGCGGGAAAAGAATACTTTCAATCCGGTAACGACCAATGGTTATAAAGACAACTACACGGACAATATTATTTACACGACTGATTTCGACAAAGTGTATGCGCAGGAAGATTTCCAGAACGACTGGATTCTGAAAGTGCACGACTACATCGTGAAGGATCTTGAGATGTCGGAAGACGTTGCGATGGATTTTATCTCGGCCGAAAGTACGCTGATTTCGGAGCTCGGAAATCTTAAAAAAGACCTGCATCCGAAGATCCTGGACCAGGGAATCAAAAAAATGCGTGATCATGAGACAGCGCAATTAGCGTGGCTCGGTGAAAAGATTCCGGATGAGTCAAAACGTGAAAAATTCGCTGGTTTCCGCAGGGAGTATTTTGAGAAGTACTATAACGAGAAGTATCTCCCGGGCCGCAGTATGGCGGGACAACCTTAGTGTGATAAGTCTTCTCCACTTTATTAAAAGGTGGAGGAGATATGAAGTTAGTTTTAATCGGGCTTTTCTTAGTTTCAGCAGTCGCAGAGGCATCGGTGAAGGAAATCTATCTTCCTCTCCTGGATTGTGGAAAGCACGAATTCCAGGACGTCTCCGTGACTTTCGATGATTCGAAGTCCACCCGTCAGGAACTGACAGTTTCTAAATTGTGCGAGAAACTCGCACTGAAGCTTCTGCGGAAAGATCACGTTGCCGATATCTCCCGTTTCATTGCCGATGAAATGGCGCCAAAAAAACTTGATCGCTTTATGCCACGGGCAAATGATTTCTTCCGCATGGTTCTCTTTAAAGGGGACATCATCAAGCGGAAGGATTTCGATTTCACGACGGACTCACTTCAGGAAGTCCTGAGAAGACTCGAAGAAAAAGTTCGCCTTAAAGTTTCAACGTTTGAACCCAATTCACGCCAGATGGTGACGGTTGCGTATCACAAGGGCGGCACGGCCTACTTCAATGAAATGAAACTCGAGCGCAAGACCTGTTCGATGATCAACACTCTCGTTCACGAATACATGCATTTTGCGGGTTATTCTCACGGAGACAACAGCCCCGAAGGTAAGGAAAATTCTGTGCCATATTATTTTGGTAATAGAGCACAGGAATTATGTGAAGCCGGGGTAATTTAAAATCTTAGTCTAATTTTTGGGCAATTCTCGCAACCAAGTAACCGATCGCGTAGGGGACAGAATACTTTCTCGTGGGGGTCGATGCCTGGGCATGCTTGAAGCCAAGCTTATGAAGCCATTCGTGAACCATGTTGGTCGTCACTTTGTATGGCATATTTCTGTCGAGAAATTTTTCATTCATCCACACCCGGAGTTCACTCGGCATGGTGTATCCCACAGTGTTGGTACTCGCACGGAAAACTTCCAGTGAGAGATCCATTTCATTGTCGACTCCAGGCGAGAGCTTCTCAGAACCTTCGATAATCGCTTTATAAACCTGAGCGTTCGAGAGACCACCGTTATCGACGAAGCCTTTCTTACCATTATAAGAGTGCGCCAAAACCTTCTGACGGAATTCGTCCGAGCCAACTACTTTTCTGATGAGATCAGATGCTGCACGGACTTTATCCGACTGCGTAGCGGTGAATTCATTATCCATTCTGACATTCACATTGAAGTTGAGTGCTGCAGAAGGAGTTACTCCTGATTCAATCTCTTCAAGCGAGACAGAGTCTCCGCCTGCAGTGCTGCCTCCACCGGACTTACCGCATGAAGCAAGAAACAAGAAAACAAAGAGAATAGATAAAGACTTAAACATA
>JAYVHR010000463.1:0-2980 GCA_043771075.1 Bacteriovoracaceae bacterium | reverse complement strand
GATGTTTACCTCATGAGTGACTGTGGACTTCCCGCGTTCTGTGACCCGGGACAGGTACTGGTTGAAGTTTGTCACAAACAGAATATCAAAGTGACTTCGACACCTTTTCCGAATTCCATCGCGCTTTCCATCGCTCTCTCCGGGTTTTCTCACAGAACGTTTGTGTTCTCCGGATTTGTGCCGGTGAAAGAGCCTGAGCGAATGGATTGGATGAAAAAAGAACTGAAGCGTCCTGAGACTTTAGTCTGGATGGAAACTCCCTATCGTCTGAAGAAACTTCTCGAAGAAGTGGCGAAGATTGAACTGAAACGCGAGGTCTTTCTGGCGCTTGATCTCGGAAGTTCCTCCGAGCAATTGATCAGGGGAAAGGCCGATCGGATTGCCTCTCAAATTCAGGACAAAGAGAAGAGAGAATTCGTTCTCCTCATCGGTCCCTCTGCAAGTCCTTAAACTCTAATAAATTCAGATAGATAAATATTGCATCGTCGTGCGAAAAATCATGACGAAGTGTGGGATAATTGATACACCTGCATTTATGGAAACAAGGAAAAATCTCTCTCTTTCTGCTGAGTTAGCGGAACGAAAAGGGTCTCATATTGATCTGGCCCCGATGTCTCAAACATCGGGAGACGGAAGGGACTCTCGTTTTCATTATGAGCCAATGTTTTTTGTTCATCCAACTCCCGAAGAAATCTGGGAAACAAATTTTCTTTCGAAAGCTTTAAATTATCCGCTCTGGATTTCCAGCATGACTGGTGGAACTGAGAAAGCGGCACTCATCAATCGCAATCTCGGAACTCTCGCCGGAAAATATAAGCTCGGCATGGGGCTTGGATCGTGCCGTCCGCTTCTTCATTCAAAATCCCGCCTGTCAGAATTTACGATCAGAAATTTCATGGGCGATCAGCCACTTCTCGCAAATCTTGGCATTGCTCAGGTTGAAGAATGTGTGCTGGCAGGGAAGGTCGAACTCATTCACGAAATGGTGAAGATGACGGAAGCCTCAGGGCTTATGATTCATCTGAATCCGCTTCAGGAATGGCTCCAGCCGGAAGGAGATCGTTACACTCTGTCTCCCCTCGAGACATTGAAGCGTTTTCTCGATGATGTCTCTTATCCGGTTCTCGTGAAGGAAGTCGGGCAGGGGATGGGACCACGCAGTCTCAAAGCTCTCCTCAACTTACCGATTCACGGAATTGAGTTCGGTGCATTTGGCGGAACCAACTTTACAAAACTTGAAAGTCTCCGCGCCCGTGATACGGAATCCAAAGAGCCATTCATTCACGTGGGGCACACTGCTCATGAAATGGTAGAAGTGCTCAACGCTTTGCCAGTAGGAAAAAAAGAATTCATCATTTCCGGCGGGATCAAAAATGTTCTCGACGGTTATGAACTTAAAATGAAAATGAAAGCACCATCGCTCATCGGAATGGCGTCCCCGTTCCTTGCTCCTGCGATGGAGAGCTTTGAAACGCTCGAGAAATATTTTCTGAACTTGCGAGAAGCACTCCTGACTGCCAAAGGTGTCCTCTCAGTGAAGGGGGAATAGTGAAAACTGTGACAGGTTTTTCCAAGCTGAATAAGACTCAGAAGATTGAGTGGCTCGCTGAACAGCTGGGCCCTGAGTCTTCCACACTTGTGAAGGAAATGGTTTCTTTCTGGCATCCTGATGAGCGGGTACAAAAACGATTTGATGAATTTTCTGAAAATACTCTGACAAATTTTGATCTTCCATTCGGTGTTGCACCCAATTTCCTCGTAAACGGGAAAGTCCATTCCGTCCCGATGGTGATTGAAGAATCATCCGTCGTCGCGGCCGCTTCACTAGGTGCTAAGTTCTGGCTTGAGCGCGGCGGATTTACTGCAAAAGTCATCTCCACGAAGAAAGTGGGCCAGGTCCACTTTCAGTGGCAGGGAGATAAAACACGACTTCGTTCGTTCTTTGATGATCGCAGGGATGAAATACTCACGGCGGTGGGAAGTCTCACGACCAATATGGAAAAGCGTGGCGGTGGGATCGTTGATCTTGAACTGGTCGACATGACAGACAAGATTGAGAACTACTGGCAGTTAAAGCTTCACTGCGAGACTTGTGATGCGATGGGGGCCAACTTCATCAATTCCATCCTCGAAGAGATGGCGCAGGTTTTCAGAGACAAGGTCATGCTGGATGACCGCTTTCATTCTACAGAAAAAGAAATTCATATCATCATGTGCATTCTTTCGAACTACACTCCCGAATGCGTGGTGGAGTGCTCGGTTGAGTGCCCGATTGAAGACCTTGGCACATTTGCCGGAGGCATGAGTGCCCGCGACTTCTCTGAAAAATTCGCTACTGCCGTCCGGATTGCGGAAGTGGATCCGAACCGCGCTGTGACTCATAATAAGGGGATCATGAACGGGGTGGATTCCGTTGTTCTCGCTACCGGAAATGACTTCCGCGCGATTGAGGCCTGTGCTCACGCCTATGCCGCCCGTTCCGGCCAGTACCGCTCACTATCGAGCGTGTCTCTGGAAAATGATCATTTCAAATTCACACTCAGAATTCCTCTGGCCGTGGGAACAGTGGGGGGACTTACTTCTCTTCATCCACTCGCTAAGACTTCTCTTGCAATCCTGAATCATCCTTCAGCAAAAGAGCTGATGGAAATTATCGCGGCGGTAGGTCTCTCGCAGAATTTTTCGGCCGTTAAATCACTTGTGACGACCGGTATCCAGCGTGGCCACATGAAGCTTCATCTCCTGAACATCATGAACCAGCTGAATGCCACCGCTGAGGAAATAGAAAAGGGGAAGAGTTTCTTCTCCGACAGAGTTGTTTCGTTCCAGGCCGTCCGCCAATTTTTGAACCGCTAAGGAAGTACATGTCAGAAGAATATTATTATGGTCACGGAAAGCTTCTTCTCTCAGGAGAATACTTTGTCATGGATGGTGCTCAGGCACTGGCCCTGCCGACGACTGTAGGACAATCGATGCGGGT
>JAYVHR010000462.1:0-8220 GCA_043771075.1 Bacteriovoracaceae bacterium | reverse complement strand
CTTCGACCATCGTACGCAGATGCGAGTAAAGCTTCCGGAACACTCCGTGTTTTCTGTGATCCGGGCGCACGTAAACAGAATGAATCCACAGAACCGTTCCATTTCGCCAGTCGCTCCATTCCGGAACAGTAAGAAGACAACCCACCACTTCCCCGTTCACTTCAGCGAGCCAGTATTTGCCTTTAGAAGGGTCATCAAAGACCGCAGTGACACCAAGTTCAACCGTCGGCGGATCGAGCTTCAGCTGCTCGGTTTCCCACGCCATTTTTAACTGGTAATCGGCAATCGTGTTGATATCGAAAAGAAGGCCTGGTCTGATTTTGATTTCCATTATGTGAGCACTCCGCGGACGCGTTTTGAAAACTCCCGAAGAGCTTCCTGCAATGTGATTTTTTCTTTATCCATGAGAAATCGGATCTCGGCCGCCATGAGATAGTCACTCATCTGATCACCGGCATCTTCAGAGGTTTGCACCGGAGCGACACCGGTAAGTTCAAACTGATCGGCAAAAGTCTGAAGCTCTTCAAAAGAGTATTGCTCGGCAAGTACCTTCATGTTTTTAACGTCCATGACTTATGCCTTCACTTTTTTTACGAATTCGCGGAAGGCTTCTTCCTTGGTGACGTTCACGAGATCCATGGGCTCACCATTCTTAAAAAAACCCACAGAGGGAAGCCCCGGAAGATCGACCATTTCTTTAATTTTTGGATTTTTTTCCACATCAATCTTGAAGATTTTAATTCCTTCTTCAGCAGCAACTTTCTCAAACATAGGAGCCGCCACACGACATGAACCGCACCAACTAGCATAGAAATCAATCAGGACCATATCCTCAGTTTCAATGACGCCAAAGATTGTTTCATCAGTTAGTTCTGTCATGGCCATCGCTCTATCCTGTTAGTTGATAATGATCCGGAGAGAGTCGAGCGAGAGCTCGGCCTTATCCATCGCTTTCAGCATGTTGCTCTTGTTGTATTTCATAAGGATAATTTCTGTTTCAGAAACTGTCGGATTCACCTTACGAAGTGATTCCAGGCGCTCAATTTCGGAATCCATCGCTTTCACCATGTCATCGCGGAATTTTTCCTTGTACTGCTTGGCCCGCGCCACACACAATTCTTTTCCGCGCTTGATGCACTCTTTCAGGAAGTCTTTGGGAAGCTCCTTCAGCCCCGCCCGCTTTTCCTGGGTGAGAGATTCTGTGCCCTCATCAATGAATTTCTTCGGCAACTTCGCAGTCACATCCTGCATCTGTGCATTGAGAAGAACCCGCAGCGGTGTCGGTGGAAACCATTTCTGGAGCTGGAGTTTCTTCTCCGCCACAGCGGAAAGAAGGAAATATCCCTCAAACAGGAAAGTTTCCTTCGAAGGGGTTTTCCATGATGTGATCGTGCAGTTCCCCATCTCCTTACTGGAAATGAAGTCCATGATCCCCACCACCATCGGATGATCCCAGGTGAGGAAAGTCATGTCGTCAAACTTGAGCGCGTTTGCGCGCTTAAAGGTGACCGTCATCCCTTCGTTATCGAGACCGGGAAAATGCGGGAGATACATGTTGTCGCCAGGACGGATGAGAAAGGTCCATGGATCATTCATGTCTTCGGTATCCACTCCGAGTTGATTCCAGAGATTAATCATGAAATCACGGAGATCATTTGATTCATCAACTGTTTCAAGTTCTTTCACGAATGCCATCGCTTTGGTGTGATCGAACGAATTGAGTTCCACCAGCTGATCCTGGCCTTCTTCAAGTTTTGTCTCAATTTCCTCGTGGAGACTTTGCGTCGTCTTCAGGAACTTCTGGAAAGCTTTTTCCGGAAACTCCCCTTCTTCGGCTTTCGCAACCAGAGCATTCAGATCATCTCTTACTGTTGCATAGAGTTCAGTCGCCCCGCGGGGTGAGGATTCAAAGGCGTTGAAGCCTTCATTGTACCAGCGAAGAAGAAGTTCATCGGGCGACTCCTCAACGTAAGGAACATGGATCTGGATATCATTTTTCTGCCCGATACGATCAAGACGACCAATCCTCTGTTCCAGAAGATCAGGGAGTTTCGGAAGATCAAAAAGAATGAGATTTTTGGCGAATTCAAAATTTCTCCCCTCGGATCCAATTTCGGTGGAAAGAAGAATTTGCGCCCCTTCCGGGTCAGCAAAATAAACTGCCTGCCGGTCGCGGTTCATGAGGTTCATCCCGGAGTGGAAAACCGCGGCTTTCACCGTAGTCTTTTCTTTCAGGGCCTTCTCAAGCTCAACGACCATGTCTTTATCGTGACAGATAAGAAGAGTCTTATCGTCCTTATGTTTTTCCGCAAATCCAGCAAGCCATTCGGCCTTCAACTCAAAGATTTTCTTTTCGACGTTCTTGGTTTTCCCGACTGCGAGCGGATAGGAATGGAAAACTCTCTTCGGAAAGAACTCACTGTAGCTCGCCATCGTCTTCCGCGTATTCCGCACGTAAACACGTCCGGTTCCGTGCCGGTCCACCAGCATCTGGAGTGCTTTTTCCCGATCCACCAAATCGAGATCAATTCCGAGCTTATCCCTGAGAGTTTTTTTCTCAGCAGCAGTCACGGCCTTATTGGAAATAAGTTTATTCGCGAGATCCGTCACAGGTTTGTAACCCATGGTCTCTTCAATGAATTGATTGAAATCATGGAAGCGATTCGGATCAAGCAGATGAAGGCGCGCGTAATGGCCCGCGAGACCCAGAATTTCCGGCGTACCGGAAAGAAGGAGTACTCCCGGAGTATCTTTGGCGAGAACGGAAACAAAATCATATTCCATGGACGATTGTTCCGGGGACCAGCGAAGCTGATGGGCTTCATCAACCACAAGGAGATCCCATTTGGATTCCATGACCTGATCCATGAGCCAGTCTTCGCGCATGAGATATTTGATCGATGCTACAAAGAGCTGACCGTCTTCAAAGGGACGATCACCTTTTTCAAGTTTTGAATCATGGTTGATGGTCGTGAAAGTCATCTGGAACTTTCTCAGCATCTCAACGAACCACTGGTAGACAAGAGAATCCGGAACGAGAATGAGCGCACGCTCAACCCGGCCAGTAAGAATAAGATGATGAAGAATAAGACCTGCTTCAATTGTCTTACCCAGTCCCACTTCGTCAGCGAGAAGGACTCTCGGACGCGAACGACGGGTGATTTCGCTTGCTACAAACATCTGGTGAGGAATGAGTGAAACTCTTGGTCCGGAAAAACCGCGGATCGGGCTGATGAAAAGTTTTCTTTGATTGAGGAGGACTTCGTAGCGAAGTTTAAAAAGTTCAGTGGAGTCGATGTTTCCGGCAAAGAGTCTCTCTTCCGGTTTCGAGAATGTGAGTGTCTCCGCAAGTTGAGACTCGGAAAGATTTTTCCCTTCCCCGTGATAGGTGACAATGCCATTTTCTTCGGTTGTGCTTTCGACGATGAAAGACTCTCCGGCAGAGCCTTTGACTTCATCGCCTTCAACAAAACGAATCCGTCGAAGAGGAGCAGTTTGAGCACCGTAACGGCGATCAACTTTAGCTGCGGGAAAAAAACAAGTGATGGTTTTCGCTTCAACTTCGATGATGATTCCGAGACCTAGCTCAGGTTCAGATTCCGATATCCAGCGTTGGCCTATGATGAACTGCTTCATGGGTATCCTATCAGTGGTGACAAAAGAATATTCTTGAATGAAGATACTACCAAAATCCTTCAACCGGTAAAAGCACATGATGAGATATTTGACCGCTATTTTCCTCCTCCATCTTAGTTTTTCCGCCCTTGCGGGCAAGTTAGAACTCCAAGAGGGCCCCTGGCGCTTTGAAATGAGGGCCACCTACGCAGTGATCCCATTCGTCATAGATTTTAAATACCAGGGCAAAAGCCTCACAGGAACTCTCAGGAATGGCAAAGAAGACATCCCGCTCACTGGCTTAACGGTGAAAAAAAATAAGATCACGATCCCGATCCAGCATTATGAAAACGAGCTTCAGCTGGAACTTCTCACCAATGACCTTCTTCGCGGCGAATTCGTCCGTCTGAATAAAAACCCCGAAGTCAGAGTTCCGGTCGAAGGGAAAAAAGGCGGGAAAGAGCGCTATGGTGGAAAGTATGAAAAACCAGCCGCTAAATTCAACGGAACCTGGGCCGTCACACTCGAAGAAGAAGATGGAAAAAAAGCACAAGGGATCGTTATCCTGAACCAGAAAAAAAGCAAGCTCTTCGGAACTATCATGAGCCCGACGGGTGATTACCGGTATTTCGAAGGTTTCGTAAACGGAGAATTCTTTGAAGCGGCGAGCTTCGATGGTGTTTACAACTACATCTTCAAGGGCCGGATTGAAAAAAACAAAATGGAAGCCGCTATCCTTGCTAACTGGAAGACAAATGTAACGGGCACGAAAGACAAAAAAGCTTCCTTACCCAATCCTTATCAACAAACCCAGCTCGACAAACTTTCATTCACGTTTCCGGACATCAACGGAAAAAAAGTGAGCCTTTCTGACTTCAAAGGAAAACCGGTTATTGTCACTTTTTTCGGTTCATGGTGCCCCAATTGTATCGATGAAATGAACTATCTCGCTCCCTGGTTCAAAGAAAATAAAAAACGCGGAATTGAATTGGTTGCTCTGAGCTTTGAACGCAGCCTTACACAGGCCGATGCCCGGATGCAGCTGACGAAAACCGCTAAGAAGATGGAAATGGATTTTCCTGTCCTCCTCGCCGGATCGACTGCGGAAGAAAAACCCATGGATAAGATTCCGGGGTTGAAGAATTTCATCTCTTTCCCGACGACTGTCTACCTGAACAAGAAGCACGAAGTGGTGAAAGTTCATGCGGGCTTCAGCGGCCCTTCAACAGGGAAATTTTACGAAGCCTGGAAAAAAGAATTTAATCAGGATGTTGATGAGCTTCTGAAATAAGTGATCAGTCTTCGCGCTTCTCATCTTCATCTTCAATCATGTTTTCGCCGGAGTAATCATTTTCATCGGCCTTGAGACTTTCATTATCTGTTTCCACCGCCGGCTCAAGGGTTGCGGGTTCGGGCCGGAAAACTTCACGGAAATCAGCGTGAGCACTTCCTCCCCCATGCTTGTAGACAATTTCTCCACCTTTATTTGCAGTCCGCCAGGCAAAAAATACGGGAAGAAGACTGATCAGCGCCACAAGAAATCGCGCTTTATCCTGAAAGGCCGGCTGAAGAAACCAGACTACGATACCGGCAGCAAGTGCAATGACAGTCGTACCGACAAAAACTTCTGCGGAATCTTCGTGCTCATGAATAATTTTTTTTCCGACAACTGCTGAGACTTTTTCTTCATCATCCTCACCGGTTTCCAGTGAAATATATCCCGTGGCTGTCACGAGAATCTGAAACCCGACGAGAACCAGCCAGAGTTCCTTCGACATTTTTCCGGCCCGAATCGCCCAGGCGAAAATGAGAATGAGGACTGGTAGTATAAAAGTGAGAACAACGGGCAGATGAACTATCGCGGGATGAAGAGGCATTTAGATGCTCCGGAATTTTGTGATCTTCTAAGAGTATAGAGGAAGATCGCCGTTAAGCTCAACCAGTTCCGCGGTTTCTGAGATGATCTTCAGAAGTTCGGCTATATGCGATCTTTCTGTGAGGTGATTCGGGAAAACCAGGCGCAGGAATATAGTCCCGTCGGCGCGCTCAGCGTAATTGACCATCGCGCGACCCGAGGCCAGAAGCTCTTTCCTGATTTTCAGGGTGAAACTATTCACATTTTCCGCTGTCCGGAGAGGCTTCACCTGGAAACAAACATTCAGATAATGATGATGAATAAGTGTCATGCGTGGATCCAGCGTCACTTCATGGGCCGCAAATGTTGCGAGATCCAGAAGATGCTCAGTCCGTTTCATGAGACCATCTGTCCCCTGAGAGCGCCAGAGTAACCATAATTTCAAAGCATCGGCACGGCGACCACACTGAAGGGAGTACGTTCCCGTGTCCCACTCGGAATTATCGAATTCATGAAAGAGATATTCGGCACCACCTCCGCGATTGGCAGCGCGAAGAATTCCTGTCTGCTTCGTCAGAAAAAAAGATGTGATAAGTGGCGCCCCCATCGTTTTATGGGCATCAAATGTGACTGAATCAGCTTTTTCCAGACCCCGGGTAAGATGCCGGGCCGACTTAGAAAAAACCGCAGCTCCGCCCCACGCCGCATCGACATGAAGCCAGACCTTGAAGTGTTCGCAAATCGCCGCAATTTTCTCCACCGGGTCGAAAGCACCCAGTACTGTCGTGCCGAAAGTGGCCCCGACCATCAGAGGTGTAAATCCATCTTTTATATCAGTCGCGATGATCCGCTCGAGCTCTTCCGGAATCATCTCGCCACGGGCATTTGTCGGTACCTGAATAAGGTTCTGGGTTCCAATCCCCGTAATGTTCACGGCCTTATCAAAAGAGTAATGAGCGTCCTCTGAGACATAAATCCGGAAATGATTATGAGAGAAACCTGTCTGACGAATCGACGGATTGTAATGAGAGCGGGCGCACAAAATAGAGAGCAGGTTCGAATTACTGCCACCCGTTACCATAATACCTTCGCCCCGCTCAAAACCCATCAGTGTCAGAAGCTCTTTTACCAGACGCTTTTCGATCAGGGTGAAAACCGGGGCTATTTCGAAGGTCGCCATGGTGGGATTCAAGAGAGAACTCGCGATCTCTCCGGTCCATGCGGTGACATCAAAACCACCGAAGAGTTGATTCAGAAAGAGTGGATGAATTGTTCTCACACTCTTTTCAAGAATAACCTCAAGTTCATTGTGGATTTCCTCGAGGGAAACACCCGTGCGGCCCAATTCCGGCAGAATATTTTTGAGTTCATCGACAGTTGGATGAGGATTTACAGTGTCTGTTTTTGCATTGTTTTGAATGTATTTTTTCAGCGTCAAAAAAACGTCATTCAGAAACTTTTCTTCATTACTATTCAACATGCATCTACCTATTTTCTGTTAAGGGTGTATCAGAACCTTACTGCCGCTTGCAATCTTGAAAGCATTTGTTAGTCAAATCGGGCATTTGTCAAAGAACCGACATTGGCAACTAAAGGGTGGCCCTGTTTTAATTTCTCTTACCAAACACACAGACGGCCGCGAGGCCGAGGGTAACAAGGAGAACAAGGATGGCAGTTCGTCAAAACAGTCATTTGTCAGACAAGCAGGTTAAAGCGCTGAAAGACAAACTCATGAATGAAGCAGAGCGCATCAGAGCTAACTTTCAACTCAAAAAGCAAGAGTACGAAACCAATTCGATTACTGGTGCTAAAGATGAAGTTGATTCAGCAAACGATAACATTCTTCTGGCAGCTGATATGCGCTTCTCGAACCGCGAGAGCCTTTATTACAAGAAGATCATGAAGACCCTCTCAAAGGTTGAAACCGAAGCCTATGGCATGTGTGACGACTGTGGTGACCCGATCACTTACACTCGCCTCCTCGCGCGTCCGACTTCGGAAATGTGCATTCTTTGCAAAGAAGAATCTGAAAGAGAAGAAAACCAGAATTTCTTTGAGCGTCGCTCTAAGTCTCTGGGAAGCGTAATGTCGGTTTCTGCCGGTCATTGATCTTCATCCAACTTAATTACATTTTTAGAAGAAGCCTCCCTCAGGGGAGGCTTTTTATTTTATACTGATCAGATGATTAGTTATGTCGTTGAACAAAACACTGATGACCGTGTCCTTCAAAATGCTGTTCGCATCCTGAAGAACGGTGGACTCGTCGCCATCCCCACGGAAACAAACTGGGTTGTGATTGCCGATCCTGCTGAGAAAAAAGGCATCGATCGCCTATACCAGCTCCGTCATGTGGATAATACGAAACACTTCACTGTTCTGTGTTCGAGCTTTCAGAAAGCGATGGAGATTGCCCACATCGACGACGGTGCCTTCGCTCTGATGAAAAAAGTTATTCCTGGCCCTTACACCTTCATTCTTCCTGCGCAGAAGAAGATTCAGAAGTTTCTCAAGGCTTCAAAGACGGATCATGAAGTGGGCGTGCGCTTCCCCCCTAAAAAACTCTGCCTCAGTCTCATTGATGCGTACGATGGAATTCTCATCTCAAGTCACATCAATCACGAAATGATTGATGCTGAAGACGATGGCGTCCCTCTCTATAGTGCGCTGATTGAAGACAACCTCGGACATCTGATCGATCTTATTATTGATCCGGGCGAGTACGAGTTCCTGGGCCCTACGACCATCGTGAA
>JAYVHR010000461.1:0-6978 GCA_043771075.1 Bacteriovoracaceae bacterium | reverse complement strand
TTCGGGATTCACATTAAAAGAAACCTGGAACGTTCCCTGAGGATTGATTTCCTCAACCCGCGCGGAAAGCTCACCGAAATAAAATGTCTCTCCGATTTTCTTTTTCCCGGTTGTCCGGATGAGTGCCTCATAACTCCCGCGGACCGGAGTGAGAGTCAGCAGGAAGACTTCCGCTTCCCCACCCGTGATCTTTTTCCCCAGAAGCCGGCAGGGAAAGACTTTTGAGCGATTGAGCACGATGGTTGAATGAGCGGGAAGAAAACGGGACAAATCCCGGAAAGTGGCATGGGTGACGGTGTCCGTGGCCTCATCATAGACCAAAAGCCTTGAGGAATGACGATCCGGAACCGGTCTTTCAGCAATGAGTTCAGGCGGCAGGTCGTAATCGTAGGATGACAGTTGATTATCGTTCATAGTTTCACGTAAGCTTATAGTCGGAGCATAATTATGATGAAAATCCTCTTTCTCGTTTTATCTATCACGGGCGCTGCCCTCGGACAATCCATCAGCGAAGATGCGATCATCCTGAATCAGGAACTTCAATTCCTCGAGAATTCCGCCAGGGAAATCCGGGTAGAGAGAACGCTTTCTGAATCTGAAGCAAGAGAGAAGACTCCGCAGGAACTGAGTCTTGAAAGCACTTACTTCAATGATGCTGAAAAAGACGAAATCCGCACCCGCGCAGCTGCTCCGAAGAGAACGAGAGGCTTTTAGGCCTTTACCATTCCGTACTTCGTCACCACTCCAAACACTTTTGAGATGAGATCATCAAACCAGGTCTTCACGGCAACAAACCCTGAATAAGAAGTAACCTGGGCGAGCAACATTTTCATGATGTTCGTAAAGATCTCCAATGCAGGCTCGAGATTTAATTTCTTCACGATAAGATCAAAAATATTTTTTGCTTCCATCACATTCTTGCCCTTAACAACGTAAAGCGGATTCTTATTTTTCATGTGAGTTCCTTTTGTACGGCATCTGCCATGACACTGAACTGGCGCTGTAAATCCTTAAACTCCGACGATTTAAAATGGAATACGGATTTTCTCTGCGCGAGTGATTTACCGAACTGAACCTTATTGGTGAACGGCTCATGAATCATGGCCTGGCCCAAAGATCCGGTGATCTCGAGGAGATCACTGTTCGCTTGTTTTCTTCTGGTATCAAATAAGTTCGGGATGTAACCGAGATTTTTCGGGGTGCTGGTGATTTCCATCTCTGCGATGTCAGTCACTACCTGCTGGATGTTTCTGAGACCCTGCTCAGAGAAGCGATCCGGAATAAACGGATAAAGAACACCATCCGCAGCGCAAAGGATATTCACCACGAGGAGACCGAGAGTCGGCGGACCATCAATGATAATGACATCGTACTGAGAGCGAAGTTCGAATTTCTCAATGAACTTTTTAAGGATCAGCTGTCTCGGGGAATTGATTCCCGCAACGGTGAGCTCAAATCCGGAAAGTTCCTGTCCCGCAGGAAGGATATCAATCCCCTCTTCGGCCTTGAGGATCACATCAGAGATAAGAATATTATTATGAAGCGGCTTCAATTCTTTCACCGAATTGATGAGCAGCTGATGAATGCTTTTTCCTTCTTCAATCTTCACATCAAAGAGAGAAGTAAAATTTGTCTGAGGATCCATATCGAGACAGAGAACTTTCTTTCCGGCATTTCTGAATGCATGTGCCAGATTGAAGGCCATCGTTGTTTTTCCCACTCCGCCTTTCTGATTCATCAGTGCGATGACCTTTCCGGTAGAAGAAGGAACAGTGTCTTTCTTAAAAATATTAAACATCGGTTTTCACTCCGTGAAGCTGATGAATCAGCCAACTATTCTTGTCAGTAGGGACTATCTTGAAAAATTTTCCCCTTCTGCACATCCTTTGTAAACCACCGATTTCCCAAAGATTTAGTCACTCAAACCCCCGTTCAGGGCAACTTGGACCTACGCTAAAACTGACTACTTGGCTCCACCTCTAACCCAAGTCTAAGGAATTTCAGAAAATGTCCCGATAAAAGGTAAGAGACGGATCTAAAAGGATGAACCATGGTTGGTTTAAAAAGTGTCTGGGTATTATTATTTTCGCTATTTCTATTCGGGGCGTGCGTCCCGACGAAGAAGCAAACTGAGTGTGGATCGAACGAAGCGTTCAACTCACAGTTGCGATCATGTGTACCGATTGTTCAGGGCCCATCGGCCTTCATCAACGTTTCATCTTTCGTTCCGCTTTACACTTCTACCCGCTACAAAAACGACACGAACCCTGTTACTTTCACAATCGCTGTTAGTAATCCCTATAACCAGGCCTATACCATTGAGTGGGACCTGAACTACAACGGCACCGTCAATACGATTGCAGGAAATGTTCTCACGACTTCTATTATTCCTGTGACCTATTCAACTCAGGTCGGTTCGAACGTCATCACCGCAAAAATAATTTCTGGTGGAGCAGTCGTTGACTCTCACAACTTTGAAGTTGTTCTTCAGGAAACTCCACGACCAAATATCAATACCGGCTTAATCTCGCCCTCTGATTACAATCCTATACTGTTCCCGGATAACACCGGAGCGCGATTTTCATTCACCGGCAGAAACAACGGTGCAACCAGCATCAGTAACTACCGCGTGAAATGGACGCTGACTAAGAATGGTGTGAACCTTCCTCTTTATCAGGAAACGGATACGTTCGCAGTAACTTCGACTAACGGAACAAACGTTTTCATGTACGGCCTGAATGACGGAACCAATGACTTATTTAAACCAAGTGTTCTTGGTGTTGGTAACTATGTTCTCCGGACAAGAATGGAAGATACAGTTTCCGGTGACACTGTTGCGGAACATCAGTGGAACATTACTGTTCAGCAACCACCTCTTGAAAATATTTCCGGAACAAGCAGTCCGGCGGTAGGAGTGAGCACGACTTCTTATCACGCCATTAATTACTCTCAGTTTACTCCTTATAGCTTTGTTTATACCGGCACCACACAGTCAGACTTCTGCGTAACGATTGACGACGGAGATGGAACTTACGACGGTGATGGTTTCGGTGTTCAGGTGAAATGGTATCTGGAAGGACTCGGTGGTGACATCTGTACCAAAGAAACGACAGATGTAACCGGGCCACAGACGCTTTGTCTCGTCGATGCAACGAACTGTTCCGGCGGAGCTCCTTTTGATACCACTCTCCTTTCATTTACTAATACGGCCTCGACGCTGACACAGAACCATTCTGTCGTCGCCCGTGTCTATGACCGCGCGATCAATGCGGAATATACATCGACCCAGGTCACTGCTCCACCAAATCAATATCCGGTTTCCTGGACAGTCGTGACTAAACCTCAGAACTCTCCCCCAGCTGTGGGCTTCGGTACGGTTCAACCAACCGGCTGTGCTTCGGCCGGAACATATTCGCGCACCGGTTGCGCCGTCACTCAGGGAACAAACTTCACTGTGAGTTTCACGGTTACGGATGATTTCTATTCACCTGCAGTGAACACTGCTGAGTTCATGTACGATGTGATTCTCAAAAAAGGGACTACAACGATCGCCGGCACTGGTTGTACGAAAGCTTATGCAACGGCAACGGCCTACGGAACTCAGTACACATGTACGTTGAACGTGCCACACTATGATACTTCAGGTGCTCTTAGTCCCTCAGCGGGCCCATATAAACTCGAAGCTGTTGTCACTGACTTTGGTTCACCGATTCTTGCCACTCCGGCATCGAGCCAGACTCTGAGCTGGACACTGACAGTGACCGAGGCCAACCCAAGTACACTTGCGATCAACGCTCAACAGGGTGTTGTTGTGACAGATTCCAATATCAGCCGCGACACTCCCCTTCCGGTTGTTGTCTTTGACCCTGCAGGGACAAATTTTGCGACGGAGCTTCAGACAATTGTTTTCCGCGCGAACGTGGACGATGCTGAACGCGATAACCTGAAAATGAAAATTTCTCTTTGTACTGATGGAACAGTTGCATGTGCGACTTCAACAGCTGTTTCAAGTGGAACGGCCGGATACATCAGCTTCCTGCGATCTGCCTTCGCGGATCCTACTCTCAACCCTGGAATCATCAGCTTCAACTATCTCCTTCCGGAAGATCTCCTTCTTTCCGTTGGTCAGGATGTGGGAACAGGTGTGGGAACTGAACGCCCTGTCTTCTTTAAAGTAGATGTTTCCGATGTCCCGAGTGTCGGGACTACAACAGTAAAATCTGATTCTAAAATCTTCAGAGTCTACGTCCGAAACTCTAACCCAGCTCCGACATGGGCCGGTACAGTGAACCCTGCATTCTCCGCACCAGCAACTCCTGCGACCTACTACGATATTGTTGCCGGTACACCGATCACACTTGATCCGGGAACTGCATCTGATACTTCGACTGATGCCGATGAAAATACTCTCTATTACGATTACTTTGTCTCAGACGATCTTGGTGTTTCGTGGAATGAAATTCCCCGCACGAATGATCTGGTGAAAAATCTCATCTGGACTCCGGATAACGGCGCTGCCACTCCGGTTTATATCCGTGCCTGCGTTGGTGACCGCGCGAATGCAAACGCTGCTGTCATTGCTAACGTCGCTCAATGCGTAGGCGACTGGATCTTTAACGTGAAAGACGGCGTGAAAGCTCTCGCAGCTACTGGTCTTACCAATCAGCACACATCGGGTGCAGCTGTCTGGTATGACACTTTCAATCCGACAGTCTTCTACACGGCCTATGCCGGTGTACCAGGTGTGAACAACACGATCTACGTTGAAAAATCAGTGATTGAAGCAGATGGCGATATCGATACCACCAGCTTTGCGACCGTCAGCTTCGGCGCTCTTCCGGGTGGTGGTGCCACTGCAGTGATCAAAGATATTTCCATCACCGGTACGGCCGATGATCTTTACATCGGATACCTCGCGAGTGCGGCTGCCACTCCGTCCACTCTTGTTCCGCGCCTTCGCCGGATTAATAAAAAATTCGATTCTCCGGTAGTCTCTCCTCCGGTTGAAGGAGCGAAAGAAAACATGTCTCACAATGGCAAGTTTGGTTTTGATAATGATGGATACGCCATCGTGGAAGCTTCGGCCGCTGTCTCTTTCACAGCTGACGCTCTCAACGGAACTTCACGCACGATTACATTTGTTACAGCAATGACTACAGGTCAGACAATTTCAATTAATGGGTATACCTTCACTGCCGCCGCTTCACCTGCAGCTGCGAACCAGATTTGTGACACCAGCTCCTGTGCTTCCGCGGCCCTAGCCGCTGAAAACCTCGCGGATAAGATCAACACTTCAACTGATACTCTCCTTCAGGGAATAACTGCCTCAGCGGCCGGCGGAGTTGTCACTCTGAACGGTTCACTCGGTGGTGACTTCCTTGACTGGGATGGATCGATTTCCGGTGTGGGTAATATTTCCTCAGCTCAGGCAGGAAAAATGTGGGTCGCAAACGCCCGCTGGCACCTCCCTATCATTAACCTTTCACTCGGTGGACAGCAGAGTTATGTTTCCATCCTCTCGGGCCCCGTGAACCAGCATCTTCAGCAGACGCTCGTTGGTCTTGATGAAAGTGCAGTACTCAATACCGGTAAAACTCTCGCCTTCGCTAACGGTATCGGGACCAGTGGTGAAATCATCATCGCGAGAATCTCCGGTGATCCGGCGACCGCCGGTTACGCTTACCTCCACCGCTTTGCGGGAGCAACTCCGCACGCGGCAAGTGCTGTCGCAGGAACAGAAACTAACCCTCAGGCGATCTTCGTCGGGAAATCATTCCAGTCGATCAAACTTGCGGCGACGACGGCGGGAAATATTTATCACTACGTAATCGCCAAAGAGCGTGATGCTGATGGCGCGGAATGGAACATTGGTCGTTACGGAAGTACGTTCCTCTCCGGACTGGAATATCTTCTTGAAGACAATCCTTCAGATAGTTTCCTAGTCGAGTTTAAAGTTAATGAAGGGCATTCACATTAGTCATTCTTGCAACGTTCATCACGGCTTTGGCGCACGCGGAACGCCCGGTCAGTCTCGCCGAGTTGAATCAAAACGCTCGATTTTCCGGTGAAAATCTTATCGCCCAATGCCGGACAATCATACGCCATGACGAGGGACTTCCTCGCAATCCAGAGCTTTGTGTAGACGCAGGCAAATTCAAGGATACTGGTAAGCCATACTTCGCATTTCTTTCTTCAGATGGACACGAGGATGATCAGAAGCACTTCTCGGAGATAATTATGAAGCATATCCGGGAGCAAAAGGTCCAAGATCAAGATCTGCAGTCGGACTTTGAAAATGTAATCAGGCTTAAAAATTTCAAAGTTAGTTGAATTAGAGTAAAATAAGTTGGGCTGGGTCGAACCCGAGAGGTTTCGGCCCAGTTTGATTTAATAATTGTAGAAAGTTAGAACAACAATGCCAGAACTCCCCGAAGTGTATTCGGGATCAACAACAGTTTAAGTATAACAGCGTATTGTGAGTGAAAACGAATCAAACGCAGATGTCATCATTCACCATATTTCACTTCATTTCATTCGATTTCACGGGTGGAGTCGGAAAAGTCGGAAGCAGAGTGATGGACTCTTTTCACTGAGTCGAGAGGGAAATCTTTTACTTCTTCGCGCAACAGCTTAAGTGAACTTAATTCTTTAGCTCTTTCCAAACCTGGCCTTGAGTTCGCAGATATGCTCGCTATCAACGAGGAAGATGTGGACGATCTAATAGTGCCTGCATGGCAGAGGCGCTTCTCTGGATGGAATCACTGGAATTCCGCGAGAGACATAACTTGACAGAAGTTTTTAGTAGCACGTAAAATCAACCACATGCATATATACGTACATATATATGTAAATTGTGATAGGATGATCCATGAATTGGCAGGTACAGATCAAATCCAAGGTGGCCAAAAGCCTCAAAAACCGCCAGAAGATACCGATTGAAGTCGAGAGTGCCACTCTAGCTTTGGTGACAGAACTCGA